>NZ_JBMRBK010000016.1:0-9890 GCF_057351765.1 Trinickia sp.
CAGATGCTTGAGCTCGCCGTTTTTCGTCAGTTGCGGATTGCCCTTCAGGAAACCGTAGCGAAAACGGTCTGCCGAAGTTGCATGGTCGGCCTGCCCCGGGGTGACGGTGTTCATATTCTGCCTGCTGCAAACGTGGGTCGGGTAGCGTGCAAGAGCGTGCGCGCGTCTATCGCGTCGATCACGTCAATCGGTACGCGGTTCGGTACGGAAGGTGAAGCGGTCGGTTTCGCCGTCGCCTTCGCCCTGGGTCTCGCGCACGAGCACGAGCGTGGCGTCGTCGGCGAGTTCCACATGGGCACCGACGAAACGCGCCGCAATCGGCAACTCCCGGCCGCCGCGCTCAGCCAGCACGGCGAGCTCGATCGCCGCCGGGCGGCCGTAATCGTAGAGTTCGTTGATCGCGGCGCGCACGGTTCGGCCGGTGTACAGCACGTCATCGACGAGCACGATGCGCCGCCCGTCGACATCGAACGGCAACGACGTGGGGCTCGCCTGGCTATGCAGGCCTTTCTTGGCGTAATCGTCGCGATGCAAGGCGACATTGATCACGCCGAACCGCTCGATGCCCAGATCGCTCGCGAGCCGCTTCGCGAGCCACGCGCCGCCGCTATGGATACCCGCCAGCTCCGGCGCGTCGGCACTGCCGAAAAGGTGGCCGTATGCATCGCGGATTTGCGTGAGCAAAACGCGATAAGACGCTTCGGCGTCAATGCAGCTCATCGGAAAGTCCGTCCAGATATTGTTGAAGAATGATGCGGGCCGCTTCGGCATCGATCATGTCGACACGCACGCCGGCATCGCGCAAATCGGCGGCGGCCTGGACCGAGCTGTAGCGCTCGTCGACCCATGCCACCGGGAGATTGAAGCGGCCGTTCAATTGATTGCCGAAACGCTTGGCGAGGCGGGTCATGTCGTGCGGCGTGCCGTCGGGATGCAGCGGCAACCCCACGACGAGTGCATCGGGTTTCCATTCGCCGATCAGCTTGCCGAGCGCTTCGAAACGATACTCGCGGTTCGTGTTCGGCACGACAACCAGCGCGCGCGCCTGACGCGTCAACATATTGCCGACGGCCACGCCGATGCGCTTTTCGCCGTAGTCGAACGCAAGCAGCGTCGCCTCACGCCCGACCGGTTTGCTCATGCGTGCCCTGCGTCACCGGAAAGCATCGATGCGGAGATGCCGAGCAATGCAAGCGCAGCCTCGAAACGCTCTTCCGCTGGCACATCGAACACGATGCGCGGATCGGCTTCCACAGTGAGCCAGCCGTTCTTGGAGATTTCCTCTTCGAGCTGACCCGCACCCCAGCCGGCATGACCGAGCGTCAGCAAAAAGCGCTGCGGCCCTTTTCCGCTCGCGACGGCCTCGAGCACATCTTTCGAGGTGGTCATTTCGAGGCCGCCCGTGACCGACATCGACGACGTGTAGGCACTGCCCTCGACGGGCTCATGCAGCACGAAGCCGCGCTCGGTCTGCACCGGCCCGCCGAAATAGACGGGCACGTGCAACAGCGGTTCGATTTCGAGTTTGAGATCGATGCGACTGAAAAGCGATTCCAGATCGATGTCGGTCGGCCGGTTGATGACAAGGCCGAGCGCTCCGCGATCGCTGTGATCGCAAAGATAGACCACAGTCCCTGAAAACGTGGGATCGGCCATGTTCGGCATGGCGATCAGGAACTGGTTGGTCAGGTTGATGCGATCGTTACTCTTAGGCATGGTTCGAATTCTAGCAAAGACAGTGCGGGACCGGCCCGCGACTTCGGGCGCCAGCGCACGGCCGCGCACCGAGCGCCGGCCGCCGTGCCGCCAAGGGGCGACATGCCTCATTACTGCACACTCTATCACGTCGGCCGGGCCTTTCAGCCGCGCCGCCGCAGCCGGCTGTCCATGCCGCGCAACGCGCGCGCCGGCGCGCGGGCCGCAAGGGGAGAGATCAGAAATGGGCCGGGTTCGAGCGCGCCGGCGCGGCGCGCTCGATCGACTGCATCAACGCATGAAATGCGCCAGATTCGGACGGGGCCACGCCAGCCGCCACGCGCAGCAGCATCGCGCGCAGCGCCTGGGCGGCCGCATCCACGGCGCGGGCCTCGGGCTGGCGTTCCGGCGCGGCGGACTGCCAGGCGCACGCCGTCAGACGCCACGCCAGCGCCAGTGCGTCGGCAAGCGCGGCGATGTGTCCAAGGCCAAGCGCGCAGCCTGCGCTCCCCAGCCGATAAGCCGCCTCGGAGAGCTTCAGCGCCGCGGACGCGTCCATCGATACGGGACGATTCGCGAGTGCCGACATCGCGATATCGGCCGTCTGCAGAAAATCTTCGTAAGCGGGCGCATGGATCGACAGCACTCCGAGTTCGCGCACGGACGATCCGTCTCGAACGCCCGTTTGTCCCGCTTCGCGCGCCGCCTCGGCCTCCCAGCGCGCCTCGGAATCCATGTTGCCGGCGACATGCCAATCGACCGTCAGCCCGTAGTCGTTGAGCAGCGCCACCTGATCGGCATCCTCCGCGGCAGCACCGTAAAGCGCATAGTCGCGCCACAGCAAAGCAAGCGCCATACGAACGAACGACTTCGGCGCGAGCAGGAGTCCATGCGCCTGCTCCCCGAGCAACAGGTTGCACCGCGCATAGAAGCGTTTCGCATCGGCATCGCCCGTGGTGGCACGCCCGGTCACCCGCAGCGCTCGCGCGCAAGCGGCCGCGAGCCGCCAAACATCGTATGGATCGGGCCCGGCGAGCTGCTCGATGTAACCGTCCAGATCGCCCAGCGCCCCGTGCGCCGAATCACGCCCGCGCAGCCACGCGAGCAGCACGCTTTCGTAGCACGCGCGCAAACGCGCCAGCTGCGGCGTCGCAATCGATCTCATCGTTGCGGGGGCGATCGGCTTGCCCGCCAGTGCCACGTCTTCGTAAGCGATGTCCGACGGGCCCGCGTGCATCGCGATGCGCGAGCGCAGCTCGCGGTAGTGCTCGAACAGGACCGTCGAGCAAGCAAGCTCGCGCAGATTGCGCCGCATGAGCGCGGCTTGGAAATCGGCGAGCGCCGCACCGAATCGCTCCTCGAACGCGCCTTCGGCGAACGGCGAGGCGAGCGCCAGCGTTTCGGCGAACCGTTGCGCCGGCAACCAGCCGGCATGCGCCAACGCCTCGGCTGCGCGACGCAGCGGCGCGCCGGTCGCAGCATGAGAATCGAAGGCTCGGCGCGCTTCAGCCAGAGCGTCTTCAGCCGGTCGCACTGCCGCCCCGCGGGGGTTCGGCAGCGCTTCGAAGTTCGACGTGAGAGGAGAACTCATAGGGGCAGCGCGCGCTCGCAAAATGACGAGCGGCTTGCCGACAGCCGCTCGCGTCGCGGATCAGATCTGAACCATTTCGAAGTCTTCCTTGCGGGCTCCGCATTCAGGACAAGTCCAGTTCAGCGGGACATCTTCCCACTTCGTTCCGGGAGCGATCCCTTCCTCCGGAAGGCCGGCCTCTTCGTCGTAGATCCAGCCGCAAATGAGGCACATCCAGCTTTTATATTCCATTCCTATGCCGCGTCGAAAGGTCCGTTGATTAAAAGAGCCATGATGGTACCGTTTTTGATGCCGCACTGGCTACGCCCTTGAATTGAGCGCGCCCATCGTGCCATCCGAATCAATAAAGCCGCATAATTGAGCCGACCGCATTTTTGCGACGTCCCAACCCGTTCTTGCCCCAACCTCCGCCATGCCCAGCGCCGCTCCTCCCATTGTTCTCACTTTCGGTCTTTCCGATCCGACCGGAGGCTTCGGCATCCAGGCCGACCTGCTCACGTTCGCGAGCATGGGTTGCCACGGCGTTTCCGTTCTCACCGGCTATACGGTCCGCGACTCCGCAAACTGCGACGAAGTCACAGGACTCGACCCCGAGGTGGTGGCCACCCAGGCGCGCATGCTACTCGAAGACATGCCGATCGCCGCGTTCAAGGTCGGCGCGGCAACGCGCGCGGAGGTGGTGAGTGCGATCGCCGAAGTCGTAGCCGACTACGACGATATCCCGTTGATTCTGGCGCCGGATTTCACCGTCGATGACGAGCACGTCCTCGCTGCCGACGACCTGCGCGAATCGATCGCCGACTTGCTCGCGCCGCAAACCACACTGCTCGTGGCGGACCAGACGACGCTCGCTGCATTGGCGCAACCCGATGGCGACGCCGATGCTCCAGGCCTCGATGCCGCGATTGCGCATTTGCTCTCGCAGGGGGCCGAGTACATCTTGTCGATGCAGACGGGCACCCATCGGCTCGTCAACACGCTGTTCGGCGAAGAAGGGCAACTGCGGCAGGACATGTGGGACCGCCCTCCTCACCGGCTGATGGGCACGACGGATACGCTGGGTGCGGCCATTGCCGCGCTGCTCGCGAACGGGCAAGAGCCCGCCGAGGCCGCCCGCGAAGCCCAGGAATATCTCTATCAGGCAACCCTCCATGCGTTCCGTCCCGGTATGGGCGCCTACCTGCTCGATCGCTTCTTCTGGGCGCATGACGACGAGAATGAAGAAGTGCGCGTGGAAGGCGCCGCCGCTGTGCCCCGTTACCGGCAGCCGCCGCACTGACGTGCGGCTGTGCCGATTCGCCGCATGCCTCGCTCAGGCGATGAGGCCGCTCACTTGCTGCTGAACACGCGGCAATGCCTGACGCGCCGCCTTGGCCAGGTTGATCTGCATTGCGGCGGCGGCTGTCTCACGTAGTTCCGCCTTCAGTTCATAGCTGCCCTTGTCCTGCAACCATGCGAGGACTTCGGCGAGGTGCCAGATCGAGGTAGTGCCGCAATGCACGGGGGCGGGGAAATTCGCCGCATGGGTGAGCATGAGCTTGCGCATGTTCTGCCGGCTCACGCCGACAACGTCCGCGACATCGCTCAGGCCGACGAAGTCCGGCACCGCCTCGATCAACGTTGCGCCAGGAAGGGCGCGACGCACATCGGACAAGGCAGACACCAACGCCACTTGTGCGGATGCGGCTTCGCGCGTGAACTCGAGCGCAACTCGCCCCGGCAAGCCCATCCCGACCAGCGCATCGTCGCACCCCGCCGCCCCGAGCCGCTCCATCAGTTCCGCCGGATCGCACAGTTCGACCGGCAGTTGATATCTCAAAGTGAATACGTATTCCATTGGCTTATTCCTTGGCACAGCCCTTTTATTGCCGCACGTTCATCTGGTGCGTCGTGCAGTGATCGACGACTCGCCGTAACGCTCGCGCGTGGTTGCCCGCGTTTTTCGGGGTGCTCCAAATACCGACGATGCAGAAGTCTCCGCAGCGGCACTCCTCATCGTTGTATGGGCAAATAAGCCTTCCCCAGGCGTGCGCTCCACCGACCTTTACGGTCCAGCCGTTCGCTTGCGCGTACCGCAGCGCCTCCTCGATTTCCTTCTTCGGATGCACCGGACGAGTCATACGAGCCCCAGGATAGGGGGAAACGGCGAGGTTGTCAAATGACAACTGCAACATTCGGACGCCGTTTTGGCGAAGCGCGAGGGGATGCAGAGCGCAAGCGCAGGGCTTGTCCGGCAATGAAACATGGCCTTCTCCAATGTGAGTGGAAAGGCTCATGCTCCCGCAAAGTGCGGTGCGTAGAAATCCGCCGAACGGCCAATGGATCTGGCTTCGGCACAAACAAAAAAAAACCCGCATCGCTGCGGGGTTGCGTCTGGACGGACGCGCCGTGAGGCGCGTCCTTCATGCTGCTCGCTGTCGCGCGAGACTTACATGTCCATGCCCATGCCGCCCATACCGCCGGGCATGCCGCCAGGCATCGGCGCGTCCTTCTTCGGCAACTCGGCCACAGCCGCGTCCGTCGTCAGGAGCAGGCCGGCAACCGAAGCTGCGTTTTGCAGCGCCGTGCGCGTCACCTTCGTCGGATCGACCACGCCTGCTTCGACCAGATCGCCGTACTCGCCCGTGGCTGCGTTGTAGCCGTAGTTGCCCTTGCCATTGGCAACGGCCGCCACGACCACGCTGGCTTCTTCGCCACCGTTCGACACGATCTGACGCAGCGGCTCTTCCATCGCACGCAGCACGATCTTGATACCTGCGTCCTGGTCGGCGTTGTCGCCCTTGACGCTGGCGATTGCCGCGCGAGCACGGATCAGCGCCACACCGCCGCCGGGCACGATACCTTCTTCAACGGCCGCGCGCGTAGCGTGCAGCGCGTCTTCGACACGTGCCTTCTTTTCCTTCATTTCGACTTCGGTCGCAGCGCCGACCTTGATCACTGCGACGCCGCCGGCGAGCTTCGCCACACGCTCTTGCAGCTTTTCGCGATCGTAATCCGAAGTGGCTTCTTCGATCTGCGTGCGGATCTGCTTCACGCGTGCTTCGATGTTGGCGCCGTCGCCCGCACCGTCGATGATCGTCGTGTTTTCCTTCGCAACTTCGATGCGCTTCGCTTGACCGAGCTCTTGCAACGAGGCTTTTTCGAGCGAAAGACCCGTTTCCTCGGCGATCACCTGGCCGCCCGTGAGGATCGCGATGTCTTCGAGCATCGCCTTGCGACGATCGCCGAAGCCCGGCGCCTTGACCGCAACGGTCTTCAGGATGCCGCGGATGTTGTTCACGACCAGCGTGGCCAGTGCTTCGCCTTCGACGTCCTCGGCGATGATCAGCAGCGGACGGCCAGCCTTCGCGACTTGCTCGAGCACCGGCAGCAGATCGCGGATGTTCGAGATCTTCTTGTCGTGCAGCAGCACGAACGGGCTCTCGAGCACGGCGACTTGCTTGTCGGGGTTGTTGATGAAGTACGGGGAGAGGTAGCCGCGGTCGAACTGCATACCTTCGACGACTTCGAGTTCGTCGGCGAGCGACTTGCCGTCTTCGACGGTGATGACGCCTTCCTTACCGACTTTATCCATCGCCTCGGCGATGCGCTCGCCGATCGAGGTGTCGCTGTTGGCCGAAATCGAACCGACCTGGGCGATTTCCTTGTTCGTCGTGCACGGCTTGCTGATCTTCTTCAGCTCTTCGACGGCGGCGATCACGGCCTTGTCGATACCGCGCTTCAGGTCCATCGGGTTCATGCCCGATGCGACATACTTCATACCTTCGCGGACGATCGACTGAGCCAGCACCGTGGCCGTCGTCGTGCCGTCACCGGCGTTGTCGCTGGTCTTGGAAGCGACTTCCTTGACCATCTGCGCGCCCATGTTCTGGAGCTTGTCTTCGAGCTCGATTTCCTTCGCGACCGAGACACCGTCCTTGGTCACCGTCGGGCCGCCGAAGCTGCGCTCGAGCACGACGTTACGGCCCTTGGGGCCCAGCGTGACCTTCACCGCATTGGCGAGAATGTTCACGCCTTCGACCATCTTGGCGCGTGCGCTGTCGCCGAATACGACGTCTTTAGCTGCCATCTTCTAACTCCTTGAAATCTCAGTGGATATGGATCGGAAGCGTGATTACTTCTGAACGACCGCCATGATGTCTTCTTCGCGCATGACGAGCAGTTCCTGGCCGTCGACCTTCACGGTCTGGCCTGCGTACTTGCCGAACAGCACGCGATCGCCGACCTTGACGTCGAGCGAAATCTGGTCACCCTTGTCATTGCGCTTGCCCGGCCCGATCGCGAGCACTTCACCCTGGTCCGGCTTTTCGGCCGCGGCGTCGGGGATCACGATGCCCGAGGCGGTCTTGGTTTCTTGATCCAGACGCTTCACGATGACGCGATCGTGCAAAGGACGAAGGTTCATACAACACTCCTCTCTGATTGAGACTGAAGAACGCTTAGCTTGGTAGGCCGCCCAGCGACCCGGACGGAACTTGTTAGCACTCACGTGCAGCGAGTGCTAATTATATGGACGGGTTGCCCCGATTTCAAGAAGGGTCGGACGAGGAAGTGAGAATCGTTGATGTAAACGTCTGGAAAACCGGCGCTCGCCCGTGCTGGGCGCTTGGTGGGCCGTTCTCTTCGGCTGAAAGACCGAGGCCGATCGACCGAGTTGCCATACATTCTAGATGAATGTATAAACGCATAAGCACATATACACCGATCTTCAGGAGTCTGTCGTGAATTCAGTCCGTTGGAACGTCGCCGTATCCGCCGATACCGATCAGTCGGTTCGGATGTTCCTCGCCTCCCAAGGGGGAGGCCGCAAGGGCGATCTGTCACGCTTCATCGAGGAAGCCGTGCGTGCCCATTTGCTCGAGCTATCGGCCGAACAGGCCAAGATGGCGAATGTCAACGTCAACGAAGCTGACCTGATGGCTATCGTCTCGGAGGCAGTGCAATGGGCGCGTGAACATTGATGCGGGTCGTTCTGGATACCAACATCCTGCTGAGCGCTCTCATCTCTCCCCGCGGTTGCCCTGATCTCATCTATCGCGCCTGGCGCGCCGGCCGCTTCGAGCTCGTCACGTCGAATGCACAGCTCGACGAATTGCGCCGCGCCAGTCGCTACCCGAAATTGAAGGCCATTTTGCAGCCGCATCTCGTCGGCACGATGATCAACAACCTACAGCGCGCCGTCGTCCTACATCATCTGCTGGTCAATATCGAAACCGATGATCCTAACGATGCCTTCTTGCTCGCAATGGCCCAGACTGGCGAAGTGGACTACCTCGTAACCGGCGATCATTGCGCCGGACTCTTGCAACGAGGCAACCTCGGTCGCACTCGCATCGTTACGCCGGCAGCGTTCTGTGCCGAAGCACTTTAACTGACGCTCAACTAGCGAGCGTAGGGGCTTACGGCACGTTGGAGGTTCGTTGATGAAGCTTGTCCGCTACGGCGCCAATATGTTGGCAACCGTTGTCATCGGCTTCGCGCTGTCCCGGTTCATCGCCAGCCTACCGCGATGCCTTGAGCGCCCCCCCGCCTTCAGCGGTGCGGTCCGCCCTTGAAACGGGTCCTCCGATTGCTGCTCCATACGAAGACGGCGGCTTTTCCCGCCGAGGAGCCGATGATGAGTGCGATCGATCGAGAGCTCGGGCACGCCTTTGCGGTTGCCACGCTTGCATGGGCCTGCCTGGCCGGAGTCACTCCGGCCCAAGCACAAAGCCAAAGCACGCCGAGCAATGCCAGCGCGTCCATGGTCCAGCCCCCACAGCCCCCCGCAAGCGGAGTGAACGCTCACAACCCCGACAACATGCCGGTCAAGCGCCCCACCAAGCCAACGAACGACCCAATCGCGCGGCGACCACCAGCAAGCGCCGCACATGCGAAATAGCGGCCCGCATTTCGTCGGCGCGCCGGTAGGCAGATCTCGTCACAAGACGGCGGAGCGTAGCGCACCAGCCCCGGCGACGGGGCCGGACCCGGCCTGACATGACGTGGGCCGCGAGCATCCATTGGCGAATGTCGCGACCCGGGCAAATGGCGGGCGGCGCGCAATACGCCGCCCGATTGCAGCTTCGACCGACATCAGTCCGAATGCTTCTCGGCCGAGTTCGTGATGGCGTGCCCCCCCTTCGAGAGGTCTTCTCCCGCCCCCGCAACGGTATGGCAGGCTGTCAGCGCCGCCGTTGCGGCAAGTACCAGAAGCGCGATGAGTCGTTTCATGGAAATCCTCCCTTTGCGAGCCGAGTCGCCCGACGTTTGAGTAACGGGTCTCCAGCAATCGTCGTGCCGATCCCCGGCCTCCTAGTGCGGCACCTCGTCCTCCGTCTAGTTATCAGACATAAGATGACGTACATTACCGTCATCAATAACAGTGAGGAGAATGGATATGCCGAGACGTTTTTCAATGCGCGTGGCGCTAGCCGGCCTGATGGCATGCGCACTTGCCGGCACCGCGCATGCAAGCAGCACTTATGTCTACGTCTCGAACGCCGACAGCCAGGACATCTCGGCATTCAAACTCGATGAACGAGAGGGCGCGCTCACATCGATCCAGACGCTCGCGGTCGGCGGCACGGCCATGCCGATGGCACGTTCGCCGAACCGGCCGTAC
>NZ_JBMRBK010000017.1:0-6335 GCF_057351765.1 Trinickia sp.
CCGCACCAAAGCCACGCATAACGACGACAAACCGTGCATGAACGCACCGCTTCGGTGCGCATCCGACAACGCGAAACGACTGGACTGACCAGTTGGACCAGTCGGAGCAGCGGCCCGCCTCGCTTGGCATGCGGCTTGCTCAATCGGGCGCTCACCCGGCTATGAACGGTGCCGCTTTCCTTGCGGCGCGAATGGCCGCGTAGGAGACCCATTCATGAAGCCTCGCCTGATCGCGCGTACGTTCGCCACGCTCGCCACCGCCGCCATCCTGTCGATCACACTGAATCAGCGCGCGCAAGCCGATGCGCTCGACACCATCGCGAAAAGCGGCGTGCTGCGCGTTGCGGTACCGGAGGACTATCCGCCCTTCGGCTCGGTCGGCGCGGACATGAAGCCGCAGGGCTACGACGTCGACATGGCTGCGCTGCTCGCTCAGGCGCTCAACGCCAAGGTGCAGCTCGTGGCCGTCAACAGCGCCAACCGCATTCCGTATCTGACGACGAACAAGGTCGACCTCGTCATCTCGTCGCTCGGCAAGACGCCGGAACGCGAAAAGGTCATCGACTTCTCGCAGGCCTATGCGCCGTACTACCAAGGCGTGTTCGGCCCCGCCGACATCAAGGTTGCAGGCCCCGCCGATCTCACGGGCAAGACCGTGGGCGCCACGCGCGGCGCGCTCGAAGAAATCGCACTGACACAGATGGCACCGAACGCGACGATCAAACGGTTCGAGGACAACAACGCCACCATCGCGGCGTTCCTCTCGGGACAAGTGCAGTTGATCGCGGCCGGCAACGTCGTCGCCGCGGCCATCGTCGCCAGGCACCCGCCGCGCCAGCCCGAGCCGAAGTTCGTCATCAAGGATTCGCCCTGCTATGTCGGCCTGAACAAGAACGAAACGCGGCTGCTCGAAAAGGTCAACGCAGCCATCGCGCAGGCGCGCCATGACGGCCGGCTCGAAGCGATGTCGAAGAAGTGGTTCGGTCAGCCGCTGCCGGCGACGCTGTAATGAGCTACACGCTGGAGTTCGGGGAGCTCGCGCAGTACACGGGCATGTTCGCGCACGGCGCAGCCCTGACGGTCGGGCTGACCGCGGTGGCGACCGCGCTCGGCGTGACGCTCGGAGTCGGCGGCGCGGCCGCGCGCGAATCGCGCTCGCGCGCGCTGAGGACGATCGTCGCCGCCTATGTCGAGGCGATCCGCAATACGCCCTTCATCATTCAGCTCTTCTTCGTATTCTTCGGCCTGCCCGCGCTCGGCGTGCGGCTCGACGAGTACTCGGCGGCGATCATCGCGATGACGCTCAACCTCGGTGCCTATGCTACCGAGATCGTGCGGGCGGGCGTCGCCGCCGTGCCGCGCGGGCACGTCGAAGCCGCCGCGTCGCTGGCCATGACACCGGCGCAGATCTATCGGCACGTGGTCTTGCCGCAGGCGCTGGCCAAAGTCTTCCCCGCGCTCGTGAGCCAGATCGTCATCGTGATGCTCGGCTCGGCCGTCGTCTCGCAGATTTCGGTGCCGGACTTGACCTATGCCGCCAGCTACATCCAGTCACGCAATTTCCGTTCGTTCGAGACCTATCTCGTGATCACGGTGTCCTACCTCGGTCTTGCGATCGCACTGCGCGCGGTGCTCAAGGCGGCAGGCCGGCGGTTCTTCGCACGAGGCGCGCGATGATCGAATTCAGCTTTGCGCAAATCGTCTCGAACCTGCTGCTCGCCGCGCGCTGGACTGTCGTGCTGTCGATCGTCTCG
Organism: Trinickia sp.; assembly: GCF_057351765.1. NCBI lineage: Bacteria > Pseudomonadati > Pseudomonadota > Betaproteobacteria > Burkholderiales > Burkholderiaceae > Trinickia > Trinickia sp. The sequence continues at coordinate 1,755 of NZ_JBMRBK010000017.1, forward strand.
TTCCTCGTCGGCGGCCTCGCCGGCTTCGCGCTGCTCATTGCGCGTGTGTCGCCTTCGCGATTGCCGCGCACATTCGCCAAGCTCTACATCGAGGTGTTTCAGGGCACGCCGCTTCTCATGCAGCTCTTCGTCGTCTTTTTCGGGCTGCCGCTCCTCGGTCTCGACGTCGAACCCTGGGTGGCGGCAACGCTCGGCCTGACGTTCTTTACGAGTGCGTATCTCGCGGAGATCTGGCGCGGTTGCGTGGAGGCCATCCCGCGTGGGCAATGGGAAGCGTCGGCCAGTCTCGCGATGACCTACTTCGAGCAGTTGCGCCATGTCGTGCTGCCGCAGGCGCTGCGCATCGCCATCGCACCGACGGTCGGCTTCTCCGTTCAAGCGGTGAAGGACACGGCGCTCGTTTCGATCATCGGTTTTACCGAACTGACGAAAGCGGGCACCGTGATATCGAATGCCACGTTCCGGCCATTCGCCGTCTACGGTTGCGTCGCGCTCATTTATTTCATGCTGTGCTACCCGTTGTCGCGCACCGCGCGTGCGCTCGAAAGGAAACTCCATGTCGCTCGTTGAAGTCACGCAGCTGCACAAGCAATTCGGCGCGGCGCACGTCCTGAAGGGTATCGATTTGAATGTCGAAGCGGGCCAGGTCGTCACGATCATCGGCCGCAGCGGTTCCGGAAAGAGCACCCTGCTGCGCACGCTCAACGGATTGGAGAGCATCGATTCGGGAACGATCGGCATCGACGGCGAGCGCATCGACGCACGCCATGCCGACTTGCGCCGCCTCCGGCTGAAGGTCGGCATGGTGTTCCAGCAATACAACCTGTTTCCCCATCTGCGCGCCGGAGAAAACATCATGCTCGCGCAGAGCGTCGTCAAGAAAACGCCGCGCGCCAAGGCGCGCGAGGTCGCGCAGCAGATGCTCGAGCGCGTCGGTCTCGGCGACAAGTTCGACGCCTATCCCGATCAGCTCTCGGGCGGACAGCAGCAGCGCGTCGCTATCGCGCGCGCGCTCGCGATGGAGCCGACGCTGCTGTTGTGCGATGAAATCACGTCCGCGCTCGACCCCGAGCTCGTGGGCGAAGTGCTCGGCGTAGTCGAGCAACTGGCACGCGACGGCATGACGCTCATCATGGTCACCCATGAAATGCGCTTCGCGCGCCGCGTGAGCGATATCGTCGTTTTCATGCACGAGGGGCGCGTCTGGGAGAGCGGCCCGCCCGAACAGATCTTCGGCAGCCCGCAGAGCATAGAATTGCGGAAGTTCGTTCAATAACGCGCTTTCAAGGCGCTTACACCCGCACGACACCCAGCGATGAAGCTCACTCCACGCGAAAAAGACAAACTGCTCATCTTCACCGCTGCGCTGCTGGCCGAGCGCCGCAAGGCCCGCGGCCTCAAGCTCAATTATCCGGAAGCCGTCGCGTTCATCACCGCCGCGCTGATGGAAGGCGCGCGCGACGGGCAGACCGTGGCCGAGCTGATGCATTACGGCACGACACTGCTCACACGCGACGACGTCATGGAAGGCGTGCCCGAAATGATTCCCGACATCCAGATCGAGGCGACCTTTCCGGATGGCACGAAGCTCGTCACCGTCCATCATCCGATTCCATGACAGGCCGCGCCGCAAGCGTGGGCATGCGCGGCAGCGGGTCTTCTCCAACCGTTCGAGGTCTTGATCGATGATTCCTGGCGAAATCCTCACCGAACCCGGCGATATCGAGCTCAACGCGGGCCGCGAAACGCTGACGCTCACGGTCGCCAACACCGGCGATCGCCCGGTGCAGATCGGCTCGCACTTCCATTTTTATGAAGTGAACGCCGCGCTGTCGTTCGAGCGCGAGCGTGCGCGCGGCTTTCGGCTGAACATCGCCGCGGGCACCGCCGTGCGCTTCGAGCCGGGGCAGGAACGTACGGTCGAGCTCGTCGCGCTGGCCGGCGACCGCACTGTCTACGGCTTCAACGGCAAGGTGATGGGCCCGTTGTAAAGGCCTTGCGTTGCCGCCCTCTCCTACTCTTAGTACTGCGAACCGTCATGACACTGCGCATCGATCGCCGCGCCTACGCGGAAATGTTCGGCCCGACCACGGGCGACCGGATCCGGCTCGCCGACACCGAGCTCCTGATCGAAATCGAACGGGACTTCACCATCTACGGCGAAGAAGTGAAGTTCGGCGGCGGCAAGGTGATACGTGACGGCATGGGTCAGTCGCAACGGTGCGCGGCCGAAGTGGCCGATACCGTCGTCACGAACGCCGTCATTCTCGATCACTGGGGCATCGTCAAAGCCGATATCGCCATCAAGGACGGCCGCATCGCCGCCATCGGCAAAGCCGGCAATCCCGATATCCAGCCGGGCGTGACGATCGCCATCGGCGCGGCGACGGAAATCATCGCGGGCGAAGGTCTCATCGTGACGGCCGGCGGCATCGATACGCACATCCATTTCATCAGCCCGCAGCAGATCGACGAAGCACTCGCCTCGGGCGTCACGACGATGCTCGGCGGCGGCACCGGCCCCGCCACGGGCACGAATGCGACCACCTGCACGCCCGGTCCGTGGCACATGGAGCGCATGCTGCAGGCGGCCGACGGCTGGCCGATGAATCTCGGCTTTCTCGGCAAAGGCAATGCGAGCCTGCCCGCTCCGCTCGTCGAGCAGGTCGCCGCCGGGGCCATCGGGCTCAAGCTGCATGAAGACTGGGGCACGACGCCGGCCGCGATCGACAATTGCCTGTCCGTGGCGGACGATACCGACACGCAAGTCGCGATTCACACCGATACGCTGAACGAAGCGGGCTTCGTCGAAACGACGGTCGCCGCGTTCAAGGGCCGCACGATCCACACGTATCACACCGAAGGCGCGGGCGGCGGACATGCGCCCGACATCATCAAGGTCTGCGGCGAAGCGAACGTGCTGCCCTCGTCGACGAATCCGACGCGCCCCTATACCATCAATACGCTCGACGAGCACCTCGACATGTTGATGGTCTGCCACCATCTCGATCCGTCCATCGCCGAAGATCTCGCCTTTGCCGAATCGCGCATCCGGCGCGAAACGATCGCGGCGGAGGACATCCTGCACGACCTCGGTGCGCTTTCGATGCTGTCGTCCGATTCGCAGGCGATGGGGCGCGTGGGCGAGGTGATCATTCGCACCTGGCAGACCGCGCACAAGATGAAGGTCCAACGCGGTGCGCTCGCCGAAGACAATACGCGCAACGATAACTTCCGCGCCAAACGCTACGTCGCCAAATACACGATCAATCCCGCGCTGACGCATGGTATTGCGCACGAAGTGGGGTCGATCGAGCCCGGCAAGTGGGCCGATCTCGTGTTCTGGGAGCCGGCGTTTTTCGGCGTGAAACCGTCGCTTATCGTAAAGGGCGGCATGATCGCGCTTGCGCAGATGGGCGACCCGAATGCCTCGATTCCGACGCCGCAGCCCGTGCACTACCGCGAGATGTTCGCGACGCGCGGCGGCGCGCTTGCACGCACCTCGCTGACGTTCGTTTCGCAGATGGCCGCGCAGGCGGGTATTGCCGAGCGTTATGGGTTGTCCAAGCGGATCGTGCCGGTGCGCGGCTGCCGCACGGTCACGAAAGCCGACATGATCCATAATGCTTGGCAGCCGTCGATCAGCGTTGATCCCGAGACCTATCAAGTCGTCGCGGACGGCCAGTTGCTGACCTGCGAGCCCGCGACCGTGCTGCCGATGGCGCAGCGGTATTTTCTGTTTTGAGTGCTGACGATCCAGGTTCCGACATGCGCACTATCGACAAACGCATCGCGCCTCATGTGAAGCTCGCGGCATCGCTCGTTTCGCGTGCGCCGACGCTCACGCTGGCCTACGAGGCGCGCTGCAAGAGCCGGCTTTCGGCCACGCTCGATAACGGCGAGACCGTGGCGCTCGTGCTGCCGCGCGGCACGGTGTTGGCCGACGGCGACGTGCTCGTGGCCGACGATGGCGGCCTCGTGCGCGTGGTCGCCGCCGACGAAGCGGTTCTCGTCGTGCGTGCGAACGATGCGCTGACGCTTACGCGGGCCGCCTACCACCTCGGCAATCGTCATACGCCCGTCGAAGTGGGTGCCGATTATCTGAAGCTCGAAGCCGACACGGTGCTCGAATCGATGCTGACGCGGCTTGGCGTGCGCGTCGAGGCGGCGTCGCTGCCTTTTCAACCCGAGACGGGCGCGTACGGCGGCGGGCATCGGCACGGGCACGATGCAACGTTCGACGAAGATTACGCGCTCGCTCAACGTGTCTTCGACGAGCATCACGGCGAGCATGCTCATGGTCATGCTCACGGCCATGACGTGCATTGCGATGGCGAGCATGGCCACGATTGCGGGCACGATCACGAGCACGATCACGGACACAGTCACGGCAAAGGCCATGCGCATCGCTGAATTGACCGCGCTGCTGCATCTGGCATCGCCTGCGCTGCCGGTTGGCGCATTCAGTTATTCGCAAGGGCTCGACTCCGCGATCGACTCGCAATGGGTCCTCGATGAGCGCTCGACGTCCGCATGGATTGCGGGCGGTCTCGCACATGTCCTGGCGCGCTGCGAGCTGCC
>NZ_JBMRBK010000018.1:0-58112 GCF_057351765.1 Trinickia sp.
ATCAAGATGGAAGTGAAAGCAATTCATCGCGGTGCCCGCATCTCGGCGCAGAAGACGCGCCTTGTGGCCGACCAGATCCGCGGTTTGCCGGTCGACAAGGCGCTGAACGTTCTGACGTTCTCGCCGAAGAAGGCGGCAGGCATCGTGAAAAAGGTCGTGCTGTCGGCGATCGCGAATGCGGAGCACAACGAAGGCGCCGATATCGACGAGCTCAAGATCAAGAGCATCTACGTCGACAAGGCTGCTTCGCTGAAGCGCTTCACCGCGCGCGCGAAGGGCCGCGGCAACCGCATCGAGAAGCAATCCTGTCACATCACTGTGACGGTCGGGAATTAAGGGGTCATACGATGGGACAGAAAATTCATCCGACTGGCTTCCGTCTGGCCGTCAGCCGCAATTGGGCGTCGCGTTGGTACGCGAACAACAACAATTTCGCGGCGATGCTCCAGGAAGACATCGGTGTTCGTGAGTATTTGAAGAAGAAGCTGAAGAACGCTTCGGTGGGCCGTGTGGTCATCGAGCGTCCGGCGAAGAACGCGCGCATCACGATTTACAGCTCGCGTCCTGGCGTCGTCATCGGCAAGAAGGGCGAGGATATCGAGTTGTTGAAGTCGGAGCTGCAACGCCGCATGGGCGTGCCGGTCCACGTCAACATCGAGGAAATCCGCAAGCCGGAAACCGATGCTCAGTTGATCGCGGATTCGATCACGCAGCAGCTCGAGCGCCGGATCATGTTCCGCCGCGCGATGAAGCGCGCGATGCAAAACGCCATGCGTCTCGGTGCCCAGGGCATCAAGATCATGAGCGCCGGCCGCCTGAACGGTATCGAAATCGCGCGTACCGAGTGGTATCGCGAGGGTCGCGTACCGCTCCATACGCTGCGTGCCGACATCGATTACGCAACCTCGGAAGCGAAGACGACGTACGGCATCATCGGCGTCAAGGTGTGGGTCTATAAGGGCGACACGCTCGGCCGCAACGATGCTCCGGTCGTCGAAGAGCCCGTCGAGGAAAAGCGTCCGCGCCGCAATGCGCGTCCGGGCGAGCGCCGTCCCCGCCGTGACGGCGAAGGTGGCGCGCCCTCGGGTGCCCGCCGCGGCGCACCGCGTCGTGGTGGCGCCGGTGGCGACGGCAAGACTGGAGAATAACGATGCTGCAACCGAAACGCAGGAAGTATCGCAAAGAGCAAAAGGGCCGTAACACCGGTGTCGCGACGCGCGGCAACGCCGTGTCGTTCGGTGAATTCGGCCTGAAGGCTATCGGTCGCGGCCGTTTGACCGCACGCCAAATCGAAGCGGCGCGTCGTGCCATGACGCGTCACATCAAGCGTGGCGGCCGCATTTGGATTCGCATTTTCCCGGACAAGCCGATCTCGCAAAAGCCGGCTGAAGTACGGATGGGTAACGGTAAAGGTAACCCTGAGTACTACGTCGCCGAGATCCAGCCGGGCAAGATGCTGTACGAAATGGATGGCGTAACCGAAGAGCTGGCGCGTGAAGCGTTCCGTCTGGCCGCAGCCAAGCTGCCGCTGAAGACGGCGTTCATCGTTCGCCAACTGGGCGCCTAAGGAGCAAGTGATGAAGGCTTCAGAACTTCACCAGAAAGACAAGGCCGCGCTCAACAAGGAGCTGTCGGACCTGTTGAAAGCGCAATTCGGCCTGCGCATGCAGCTCGCGACGCAGCAGCTCACGAATACGAGCCAGCTGAAGAAGGTTCGCCGCGATATCGCACGCGTGCGGACCGTCCTGACTGAGAAGGCGAACCAGAAATGAACGATAGCGTGAAAACCTCGCTCAAGCGGACGCTGATCGGCAAGGTCGTCAGCAACAAGATGGACAAGACGGTCACCGTGCTGGTCGAGCACCGCGTGAAGCACCCGATCTACGGCAAGTACGTCGTGCGCTCGAAGAAGTACCACGCACACGACGATGCGAACACGTACAACGAGGGCGACCTCGTTGAAATCCAGGAAACGCGTCCGATCTCGAAGACGAAAGCCTGGGCTGTGTCGCGTCTTGTCGAAGCTGCCCGCGTGATCTAAAGCAGCGAAGCAGTACCGCGCTTCGGCGCGGGCGGTCGGACCGGGTCGCGCAAGACATCGGGCCCGAACGCCAGGCCGGCGGGGAGGTGATTGTGAAGGCCTCGCCGCGGCTGCTGCGGAAGTCGTTGAAAGTGCAGCAAATTTAGCTTGCAAGGCCGGGATTGTTTGATATAATCTCGGTCTTCCCTCTTTTTGGGATCCGTTGCGGGCGAGGCGGGATCCAACCGGAAGGGAAGCGACGGGCGCCAGCCTGTTGCGAAGGATTCACTCGATTGCGATGGCGGTTTCCGATGCCGTCGCTGCTGTTCCAACCCAAACAGCCAAGCGGCCTAGTAGTAACAGCGGCGCGGCTGACGGGACCAAGACTGACCGGCTGAACCATGGTGGTGCAGGCGGATTAAGTTGGGAAAGGTAAACCATGATCCAGACCGAATCTCGGCTTGAAGTGGCCGACAACACGGGTGCGCGTGAAGTCATGTGCATCAAGGTGCTCGGCGGCTCGAAGCGTCGTTACGCCAACATCGGCGACATCATCAAGGTGAGCGTCAAAGAGGCAACGCCGCGCGGGCGCGTGAAGAAAGGCGAAATCTACAACGCCGTGGTCGTGCGTACGGCCAAGGGCGTGCGTCGCCAGGACGGCTCGCTGATCAAGTTCGACGGTAACGCCGCCGTGCTTTTGAATAACAAGCTCGAGCCTATCGGCACCCGTATCTTCGGGCCGGTCACGCGTGAGTTGCGTAGCGAACGGTTCATGAAGATCGTTTCGCTCGCGCCGGAAGTGCTGTAAGGAGTCGCGATGAACAAGATTCGCAAGGGTGACGAAGTCGTCGTCATTACCGGCAAGGACAAAGGCAAGCGCGGTGTCGTACTCGCCGTTGGCGGCGACAACGTGACGGTGGAAGGCATCAACCTCGTCAAGAAACACGTGAAGCCGAACCCGATGAAGGGCACGACGGGCGGTGTGGAAGCCAAGACGATGCCGCTGCATATTTCGAATGTCGCGCTCGTCGACGCGAACGGCAAGGCCTCGCGCGTTGGCATCAAGGTCGAGGACGGCAAGAAAGTCCGCTTCCTGAAGACGACCGGTACCGTGCTCGGTGCCTGACGCTGCGGAGTGATAAAAATGGCTCGTTTGCAAGAGTTTTACAAAGAGAAGGTTGTACCCGGCCTCATCGAGAAGTTCGGTTACAAGTCCGTCATGGAAGTGCCGCGCATCACCAAGATCACGCTGAACATGGGTCTGGGCGAAGCCGTCGCTGACAAGAAGATCATCGAGAACGCCGTCGGCGATCTGACGAAGATTGCTGGGCAAAAGCCTGTCGTGACGAAAGCGCGCAAGGCTATCGCTGGCTTCAAGATCCGTCAGGGCTATCCGATCGGCGCGATGGTCACGCTGCGCGGCCGCGCGATGTACGAATTCCTCGATCGTTTCGTCACGGTGGCGCTGCCGCGCGTGCGCGACTTCCGCGGTATCTCGGGTCGCGCGTTCGACGGTCGCGGCAACTACAACATCGGTGTGAAAGAGCAGATCATTTTCCCCGAGATCGACTACGACAAGATCGACGCGCTGCGTGGGCTGAACATCAGCATCACGACGACTGCGAAGACTGACGACGAAGCCAAGGCACTGCTCGCCAGCTTCAAGTTCCCGTTCAGAAATTGAGGTTACCGTGGCTAAACTGGCACTGATCGAACGTGAAAAGAAGCGCGCCCGCCTTGCGGCGAAGTTCGCACCGAAGCGCACCGCGCTGAAGGCGATCATCGACGACCAAAGCAAGTCGGAAGAAGAGCGCTATGCGGCTCGCCTCGAGCTGCAGCAACTGCCCCGCAACGCCAACCCGACGCGCAAACGCAATCGCTGCGCGATCACGGGTCGGCCGCGCGGCACGTTCCGCAAATTCGGACTGGCGCGTAACAAGATTCGTGAAATCGCGTTCCGCGGCGAGATCCCCGGCCTCACCAAGGCGAGCTGGTAATAGGAGAAACATAAATGAGCATGAGTGATCCTATCGCCGATATGCTGACTCGCATCCGCAATGCGCAGATGGTCGAGAAAGTCTCGGTGACGATGCCCTCGTCGAAAGTGAAGGTGGCGATTGCGCAGGTCCTGAAGGACGAAGGCTATATCGAAGACTTCGCTGTGAAGTCGGATGGTGTGAAGTCGAATCTGCATATCGGGCTGAAGTACTACGCGGGCCGTCCGGTGATCGAGCGCCTCGAGCGCGTCTCGAAGCCTGGTCTGCGCGTGTACCGCGGTCGCAACGACATTCCGCAGGTCATGAATGGCCTCGGTGTGGCGATCGTCTCGACGCCCAAGGGTGTGATGACGGACCGCAAGGCGCGCGCCAATGGCGTCGGCGGCGAAGTCATCTGCTACGTCGCTTAACGCCGAAAGAGGAGAAGAAACATGTCTCGAGTAGGTAAAAGCCCGGTCGCGCTCAGCGGCGCCGAAGTGAAGGTCGCCGATGGCTTCATCACGGTGAAGGGCCCGCTCGGCACGATTTCGCAAGCGTTGAACAAGCTCGTGAACATCGTCGTCGACGGCGCGTTCCTGAAGTTCGAGCCGGTCGGCGAAAGCCGTGAAGCCAATGCGATGTCGGGCACGATGCGTGCCATCGTCGCGAACATGGTGCACGGTGTCACCAAAGGTTTCGAGCGTAAGCTGACGCTCGTGGGCGTGGGCTATCGTGCGCAAGCGCAAGGCGACAAGCTGAACCTGTCGCTGGGCTTCTCGCACCCGGTGGTGCACCAGATGCCTCAAGGCGTGAAGGCGGAAACGCCCTCGCAAACGGAAATCGTGATCAAGGGGATCGACAAGCAGCAAGTCGGCCAAGTCGCTGCCGAAGTGCGCGGCTATCGCCCGCCTGAGCCCTACAAGGGCAAGGGTGTGCGCTACGCCGACGAGGTGGTGATCCTCAAAGAAACGAAGAAGAAGTAAGGGTGCGCAATCATGGATAAGACTCAATCTCGCCTGCGCCGCGCTCGTCAGACGCGTATCAAGATCGCCGAACTGCAGGTCGCGCGCCTCGCCGTGCACCGCACGAACACGCATATCTACGCGCAAGTGTTTTCGCCCTGCGGCACCAAGGTGCTCGCCAGTGCGTCGACGCTCGAGGCCGAAGTGCGTGCTCAGCTGGCCGACCAGTCGGGCAAGGGTGGCAACGTTGCCGCTGCCACGCTGATCGGCAAGCGCATCGCGGAGAAAGCCAAGGCTGCCGGCATCGAATCCGTCGCCTTCGACCGCTCGGGTTTCCGCTACCACGGCCGCGTGAAGGCGCTGGCTGATGCGGCGCGCGAAGCCGGGCTCAAGTTCTAAGGGAAGAATTCGTCATGGCAAAGATGCAAGCGAAAGTTCAGGCTGACGAACGCGACGACGGCCTTCGCGAAAAGATGATTTCGGTCAATCGCGTGACCAAGGTCGTGAAGGGTGGCCGGATTCTCGGTTTCGCCGCACTGACCGTGGTTGGCGATGGCGATGGCCGCGTCGGCATGGGCAAGGGCAAAGCGAAGGAAGTGCCCGTTGCCGTGCAAAAGGCAATGGAGCAGGCTCGTCGCAACATGTTCAAGGTGCCGCTCAAGAACGGCACGCTGCAGCACGAAGTGCACGGCAAGCATGGCGCATCGAAGGTCCTCCTCGCTCCGGCGAAGGACGGTACCGGCGTGATCGCCGGCGGCCCGATGCGCGCCGTGTTCGACGTGATGGGTGTTCAGAACGTCGTGGCCAAGAGCCACGGTTCGACGAACCCTTACAACCTCGTTCGTGCGACGCTCGACGGTCTGCGCAAGCAGTCGACGCCGGGTGACATTGCGGCCAAGCGCGGCAAGTCGGTCGAAGATATTTTGGGCTAATGCCTGGGTGGTCACCATGTCTGAAAAAACTGTCAAGGTTCAGCTCGTCAAGAGCCTGATTGGGACCCGCGAAACGCACCGTGCCACGGTGCCCGGCCTGGGCCTGCGCCGACTCAACTCGGTTAGCGTTCTGCAAGATACGCCCGCCGTGCGCGGCATGATCAACAAGGTTTCGTACCTTGTTAAGGTCGTCGACTGAGCGCGGACCACGGACTCGAGGAGTTGAATATGGAATTGAATAACCTGAAGCCGGCCGAAGGCGCGAAGCACGCCAAGCGCCGTGTCGGCCGCGGTATCGGCTCGGGCCTCGGCAAGACTGCGGGTCGCGGCCACAAGGGTCAGAAATCGCGTTCGGGCGGCTTTCACAAAGTCGGCTTCGAAGGCGGTCAGATGCCGCTGCAGCGTCGTTTGCCGAAGCGCGGCTTCACCTCGCTGACGAAGGAATTCGTCGGTGAAGTGCGCCTCTCCGACCTGGAAAAGCTGCCCGTCGACGAAATCGATCTGCTCGCGCTCAAGCAAGCTGGTCTCGTCAACGAGCTGACGAAAAGCGCCAAGATCATCGCCACGGGCGAAATCAAGCGCAAGATCGTCGTGAAGGGTCTGGGTGCAACGAAGGGCGCTCGCGCGGCCATCGAAGCAGCCGGCGGCTCGTTTGCCGAGTAATTGGCTTTCGCTCGCGTGAGAAGCCGATTGCCGGTCATGGTATTTGCATCGGAGAAGGTACTTGGCTAACAGCCCGAGTCTTGCAAAAACCGGGAAAAGCGCAGCGAAGTTCGGCGACCTGCGCCGGCGAGCAGTTTTTCTGCTGCTGGCGCTCGTCGTTTATCGAATCGGCGCGCATATTCCGGTGCCGGGCATCGACCCGGATCAGTTGGCGAAGCTGTTCCAAAGCCAATCTGGCGGCATCCTGGGCATGTTCAACATGTTCTCGGGTGGCGCGCTGTCGCGGTTCACGGTGTTCGCGTTGGGGATCATGCCGTACATCTCCTCGTCGATCATCATGCAGCTGCTCGCGATCGTTTCGCCGCAGCTCGAAGCGCTGAAGAAGGAAGGGCAGGCCGGGCAGCGGAAGATCACGCAGTACACGCGGGTCTTCACGGTCTTGCTGGCGACGTTCCAGGCGTTCGGCATCGCCGTTGCGCTCGAAAACCAACCGGGCCTCGTGATCGATCCTGGCATGGTCTTTCGGCTGACGACGGTCGTGACGCTCGTGACGGGCACGATGTTCCTGATGTGGCTCGGTGAGCAGATTACCGAGCGCGGGCTCGGCAACGGCATCTCCATCATCATCTTCGGTGGGATCGCGGCCGGATTTCCGAATGCGATCGGCGGGCTCTTCGAGCTGGTGCGCACGGGTTCGATGAGCATCATTTCCGCGATCATCGTCGTGGCACTGATTGCGGGCGTGACCTATGTCGTCGTGTTCATCGAGCGCGGTCAGCGCAAGATTCTCGTGAACTACGCGAAGCGCCAGGTCGGCAACAAGATTTACGGCGGGCAGTCGTCGCACCTGCCGCTGAAGTTGAACATGTCGGGCGTGATTCCGCCGATCTTCGCATCGTCGATCATCCTGTTCCCGGCCACGATCCTGAACTGGTTCAGTTCGGGTTCGCGCGGCGACTGGTTCAGCCAGACGTTGCACAACGTAGCGGAGGCGCTGAAGCCTGGGCAGCCCGTCTACGTGTTGTTGTATGCGTTGGCGATCGTGTTTTTCTGCTTTTTCTATACCGCGCTGGTGTTCAACAGCAGGGAAACGGCCGACAACCTGAAGAAAAGCGGTGCTTTCGTTCCAGGGATTCGTCCTGGCGATCAGACCGCACGCTATATCGACCGCATCCTCACGCGGCTGACGCTGGCCGGTGCGATTTATATCGTGTTCGTCTGTCTGCTGCCTGAGTTTCTGGTGCTGCGCTGGAACGTGCCGTTTTATTTTGGCGGAACGTCGCTGCTGATCATTGTCGTCGTCACGATGGACTTCATGGCGCAGGTGCAGTCGTACGTTATGTCGCAACAGTATGAATCGCTGCTCAAGAAAGCCAATTTCAAGGGCAGCAACATCCCGATGCGTTGAAAGGACTTATGGCCAAAGACGATGTAATCCAGATGCAGGGCGAGGTGATCGAGAACCTGCCCAATGCGACCTTCCGCGTGAAGCTGGAAAACGGCCATGTCGTATTGGGACATATCTCGGGCAAGATGCGGATGCACTACATCCGTATCCTGCCGGGCGACAAGGTGACGGTTGAGTTGACGCCTTACGATCTGTCGCGTGCGCGGATCGTGTTCCGGGCGAAGTGATTTGAAAAAAGGGTAATATCATGAAAGTGATGGCATCGGTTAAGCGCATTTGCCGCAATTGCAAGATCATCAAGCGCAAAGGCGTTGTGCGCGTGATTTGCAGCTCTGATCCGCGCCACAAACAGCGTCAAGGCTAACGCCGACGCTTTTGCTTGCGCTTTTTGTTTGAGGAAAAACAATGGCTCGTATTGCAGGGGTGAACATCCCGAACCACCAGCATGCCGAAATCGGCCTCACGGCGATCTTCGGTGTCGGCCGCACGCGCTCGCGCCGGATTTGCGAGGCGGCGGGTGTCGACTACTCGAAGAAGGTCAAGGACCTGACGGACGCGGATCTCGAAAAGCTGCGTGACGAAGTCGGCAAGTTTGTCGTCGAGGGCGATCTGCGCCGCGAAGTGACGATGAACATCAAGCGCCTGATGGATCTCGGCTGCTACCGCGGCGTGCGTCATCGCAAGGGGCTGCCCCTGCGTGGCCAGCGTACGCGCACGAATGCCCGTACGCGCAAGGGTCCGCGCCGTGCAGCGCAATCGCTGAAGAAGTAAGCGGGACTGACAGTTACAGGAAAATGTAATGGCTAAGGCTTCGAACAACACCGCGGCGCAACGCGTTCGCAAGAAGGTCAAGAAGAACGTCGCCGAGGGCGTGGTTCACGTTCACGCGTCGTTCAACAACACCATCATCACGATCACCGATCGTCAGGGCAACGCGCTTGCCTGGGCGACCTCGGGTGGCCAAGGTTTCAAGGGCTCGCGCAAGTCCACGCCGTTCGCGGCGCAGGTTGCGGCGGAGTCGGCTGGCCGCGTGGCGATGGAATACGGCGTAAAGAACCTCGAAGTGCGGATCAAGGGTCCCGGCCCGGGTCGCGAGTCGGCAGTGCGTGCACTGCATGGTCTTGGCATCAAGATCACCGCGATCTCGGACGTGACGCCGGTTCCGCACAACGGCTGCCGTCCGCCGAAGCGCCGCCGTATCTAAGGCGAGCGAAAGTACGACGCCTGTTGGCGCTTCATCGCGCCAGCAGGCTGTTTGCATCTCGATATCCTAAGCCCACCGTTCGGACCGACGAGTCCGGACTAGCGCGGAAAGTTTCATGTCCGCGTGATCAAACCCAGAAGGAACGCAAAGTGGCACGCTATACCGGCCCCAAAGCCAAGCTGTCTCGCCGTGAAGGCACCGATCTCTTCCTGAAGAGCGCGCGTCGCTCGCTCGCCGACAAGTGCAAGCTGGACAGCAAGCCCGGCCAGCACGGTCGCACTTCCGGCGCACGTACGTCGGACTATGGCACCCAGCTGCGCGAAAAGCAAAAAGTGAAGCGCATGTACGGTGTGCTCGAGCGCCAATTCCGCCGCTACTTCGCGGAAGCGGATCGCCGCAAGGGCAACACGGGCGAAAACCTGTTGCAATTGCTCGAGTCGCGCCTCGATAACGTCGTCTATCGCATGGGCTTCGGCTCCACGCGCGCGGAAGCGCGCCAGCTCGTGAGCCACAAGGCCATCACGATCAATGGCCAGGTCGCGAACATCCCTTCGCTGCAAGTAAAGGCCGGTGACATCGTCGCGGTGCGCGAGCAGGCCAAGAAGCAGGCTCGCATTCTCGAAGCCGTTTCGCTCGCCGAGCAAGGCGGTCTGCCGAGCTGGGTCGCGGTCGATACCAAGAAGTACGAAGGTACGTTCAAGCAGATGCCCGAGCGCGCCGACATTGGTGGCGATATCAACGAAAGCCTGATCGTCGAATTGTATTCGCGCTAATCGGATTTACGGCCGGGGTACCCCGATTGCGTCAGGCAAGGGGGCGCCTCGGCTGTTCATTTTCAGGTTGTTACCGGTCAGCCTTATCGGTGTAACGAGCCGAGGGTATTGAAAAGGAAAACCTATGCAAACCAGTTTGTTGAAGCCCAAGATCATCGCCGTGGAATCGCTTGGCGAGAACCACGCGAAAGTGGTCATGGAACCGTTTGAACGCGGTTACGGCCACACGTTGGGCAACGCGCTTCGGCGCGTGCTGCTGTCGTCGATGATCGGCTACGCGCCGACCGAAGTGACGATCGCAGGCGTCGTACATGAGTATTCGACGCTCGATGGTGTGCAAGAGGACGTCGTCAATCTGCTGCTGAACTTGAAGGGTGTCGTATTCAAGCTGCACAACCGGGATGAAGTGACGGTCACGCTGCGCAAGGAAGGCGAAGGCCTCGTGACGGCGCGCGATATCGAATTGCCGCACGACTGCGAAGTGATCAATCCCGACCATGTGGTTGCCCACCTCTCGAAGGGCGGCAAGCTCGACGTGCAGATCAAGGTCGAAAAGGGCCGCGGCTATGTGCCCGGCAACGTGCGCCGGTATGGCGAGGAAACGGCGAAGATCATCGGCCGCATCGTGCTCGACGCATCGTTCTCTCCGGTTCGCCGTGTGAGCTATGCGGTCGAGAGCGCGCGTGTCGAGCAACGTACGGACCTCGACAAGCTCGTGATGAACATCGAAACCAACGGCGTGATTTCGCCCGAGGAAGCGATTCGTCAATCGGCTCGCATTCTGGTCGACCAGCTTGCCGTCTTCGCTGCGCTGGAAGGAACGGAAGCTGCGGCCGAAGCGCCGTCGCGTGCGCCGCAGATCGATCCGATCCTGCTGCGTCCGGTGGACGATCTCGAACTGACGGTGCGTTCCGCGAACTGCCTGAAGGCCGAGAACATCTACTACATCGGCGATCTGATTCAGCGTACCGAAAACGAGCTGCTCAAGACCCCGAACCTCGGTCGCAAGTCGCTCAACGAGATCAAGGAAGTGCTCGCGTCGCGCGGTCTCACGCTCGGCATGAAGCTCGAAAACTGGCCGCCGGCCGGTCTCGACAAGTAAGCTGACTGGCAACGACGCGGATTTTCCTTTAAAATCCGCGTCTTGCTTTTTCATACCGGCCCGTGTCCCAGGCTTTTTCTTCCTGAAAGCCGCGACGATAGAAGAGCTGGATCAAAACTTTGAATCAAGGAAACTGAGATGCGTCACCGTCATGGTCTGCGGAAACTGAACCGCACGAGCAGCCACCGTTTGGCAATGCTCCGTAACATGTCCAACTCGCTGATCGAGCACGAAGTCATCAAGACGACGCTGCCGAAAGCGAAAGAACTGCGCAAGGTCGTCGAGCCGCTCATCACGCTCGGCAAGAAGCCTTCGCTCGCCAACCGCCGCCTCGCGTTCAACCGCCTGCGCGACCGCGATTCGGTCGCGAAGCTGTTCGACGTGCTCGGTTCGCGCTTCGCGAACCGCCCCGGCGGCTATCTGCGCATCCTGAAGTTCGGCTTCCGCGTCGGCGACAATGCGCCGATGGCGCTCGTCGAGCTGCTCGACCGTCCGGAACCGGTGGAAGGCGAAGAAGTGCAAGACGCGGAATAAAGCGTCCATCAACGCCGCGAAGCTCTTGCGGCAGCGATAAAAGGGGTCAAGCGCAGCTTGGCCCTTTTTTTATCGTGCGCCCGGTGCGGCGGACGAGTGTGCGGCGCCGATCGGCGGGTGAAGAGCGGCCGATGGTACGATAATGCGAGCATGTATGCCGTTGTTGGAGAGACCGTGTCTGTCGAAATCGTTCTGATGCTGACCACGCTGCCGGACGCCGCATCGGCGCAGGCGCTGGCGGATGCCGTCCTCGATGCGCGGTTGGCTGCGTGCGTTGCCGAATCGGCTCCGCTGCATTCGCGTTATCGCTGGAAGGGGCAGAAGGAATCGGCTCAGGAAATCCAGTTGCTCTTCAAGACCAGCGTCGCGCGTGCGCTCGAGCTCGAGCAATTCATTGCGGAGCACCATCCCTATGAGACGCCCGAGATCGTATCGTGGCCGGCAAGCGCCTCGACGGCTTACGGGCAATGGGTGGTGGCCGAAACTCATCGTCCAATCCATGTTTAGATCGCCCGGCGCGCATGCAGGATCGCTCGCGCGCTTCTTCTTCCTGATCCCGCTCGTGCTGGCCGCTTGCTTGATGGCGAGCTTCGGCACGTCGGCGCGCGCCGATGATTTTCTCGATCCCTCGGCTGCGTTTCGTTTCAGCGCATCGGAGGTACCGGGCGCGGTCGACGTTCGTTTCCAGATTGCCGATGGCTACTACCTGTACCGGGAGCGCTTCGCGTTTGCGGTGAAGACTGGAACCGCGACGCTCGGTGAGCCGCAACTGCCCGCCGGCCATGTCAAATTCGACGAGACCTTCCAAAAGAACGTCGAAACCTATCGGCAAAGCGTCGTCGTTCATGTACCCGTGAAAGCGGCGAGCGGGCCCTTCGAATTGGCTGTGACCTCGCAAGGTTGTGCGGACGCGGGGATCTGCTATCCGCCCGATACGCATGTCTATCGGGTGAGCGGCGCCGCCTTGCAGTCGGGCGCACCGGGCGCGGGCACAACGGTCGCGGGCACAACGGTCGCGCCCGAGGGCACCGCTGGAAACGGCGGGTCGTCTTCCTGGTATGACCGGCTCACGAGCGCGGATTACGCGGGCTCGCTGCTGCAAGGCGGCGGCTTCGCGGCAACGGTCGGCCTCTACTTTCTCGCGGGTCTCGTGCTGAGTCTGCTGCCTTGCTCGTATCCCATGATCCCGATTCTCTCGGCGATCATCATCGGGGAAGGGCACCGCGTCACCCATGCGCGCGGATTCGCGCTGTCGCTGTCATATGTGATCGGCATGGCGCTCGTTTACACGGCGCTCGGTATTGCTGCGGCGCTCGTCGGGCAGAGCCTCGGAGCATGGTTGCAGAATCCGTGGGTCCTCGGCGCCTTTGCGCTGCTGCTGACATTGTTCGCGTTGTCGTTGATCGCGGGCCTCGATATCGCGTTGCCGCAGCGCTGGCATGACCGGATGTCCGAGGCATCGAACCGGCGACCGGGCGGCAAGCTCGCAGCCGTCGCCGCAATGGGCGCCTTGTCGGCCCTGGTCGTCGGTGCGTGCATGACGGCGCCCCTCTTTGCCGTGCTCGCATTCATCGCACACACGGGCAACGCGTTGCTCGGCGGGGCGGCACTTTTTTCGATGGGGATCGGGCTCGGTGTGCCGCTTTTGATCGTCGGCCTGGGGGCCGGCGCACTCCTGCCGCGCGCGGGCGGATGGATGGAGGGCATCAAGGTCTTCTTCGGCGTCGTGTTGCTGGCGGCCGCGCTGTGGATCGTCTGGCCCGTTTTGCCGGCGACGGCGCAGATGCTGCTTGGCGCGCTCTGGCTGCTGTTTGCCGCCGCGACGCTCGGTCTTTTTTCGCCGCATGCGAGCGCAGTCTCGATCTGGCGGCGTCTTGGACGCGGCATCGGAGCCGCATTTGCCATCTGGGCGGCCGCGCTCATCGTCGGGCTTGCCGCGGGATCCACCGATCCATTGCGCCCGCTCGCGGTGCTCGCCGCGCGTGTCGGTGCATCTGCGGCGGCGACCGAGCAGCCGTTGGACCGCTCGTTTCAACCCGTGCGAAGCTCGGCCGAGCTCGATCGATCGATCAAGGCGGCGGGACGCCCGGCGATGCTCGATTTCTACGCGGATTGGTGCGTCAGCTGCAAGGAAATGGAGCGCTTCACCTTCGCCGATCCGAGGGTCCGCGCGCGCCTCGCTCAGTTGCAACTGCTACGCGCCGACGTGACAGCCAACAGCGCCGACGATCAGGCGCTTCTGAAGCGCTTTTCGCTATTCGGGCCGCCGGGGATCATTTTCTTCGACGCGGGCGGCAAGGAAGTTTTGCGTGTCGTCGGCTATGAATCGGCCGACAAATTTCTGCGCAGCCTGGATCGGGCGTTGCCGTCGAGCGGATCGTCAGTCGCGCTGACGATCCGATAGCACAACTCATTTCGGTTAGCGCTGATCCCGCAGCAACCGAGCCGCGTCCAGTGCGAAGTAGGTCAGCACACCGTCGGCGCCTGCGCGCTTGAACGCGAGCAGCGACTCCATCATCACCTTGTCGTGATCGAGCCAGCCGTTTTGTGCAGCGGCTTTCAGCATCGCGTATTCACCGCTCACTTGATAGACATAGGTGGGGAAGCGAAACTCGTCTTTCACCCGCCGCACGATGTCCAGATAGGGCATGCCGGGTTTCACCATCACCATATCGGCGCCTTCCTCGATATCGAGGCGGACTTCGCGCAACGCTTCGTCCGAGTTCGCCGGGTCCATCTGGTACGTCATCTTGTTGCTCTTGCCGAGGTTGGTCGCAGAGCCGACTGCGTCGCGGAACGGCCCGTAGAAGGCCGATGCGTACTTCGCCGCGTAGGCCATGATCCGAGTGTGGATGCGACCCTCGCTTTCGAGCATCTCGCGCAGTGCGCCGATGCGGCCGTCCATCATGTCGGACGGTGCGAGGATGTCCACGCCGGCTTCCGCTTGGGTGCGGGCCTGTTCGACGAGGATTTCAACCGTCTCGTCATTGAGCACGTAACCCGCTTCGTCGAGCACACCGTCTTGGCCGTGGCTCGTATAGGGATCGAGCGCGACATCGGTCAGTACGCCGAGTTCGGGGAAGCGGGCCTTGATTTCCCGCACCGCGCGAGGAACCAATCCTTCGGGATTCGCCGCTTCGCGGCCGTCCGGCGTTTTCAGCGAAGGCTCGATGGCGGGAAAAAGCGACAGCACGGGCACGCCGAGTTCGACGCACCGGTGCGCCACGTCGAGCAACAGATCGACCGATAGGCGTTCGACGCCCGGCATTGACGGCACCGCCTGCCTCACCTTCGAACCTTCGACGATGAATACCGGGTAAATGAGATCGTTGGTCGTCAATACGGTCTCGCGCATGAGGCGGCGCGAGAAGTCGTCGCGTCGCATCCGGCGCGGACGATGATGCGGATAAAAGCTCATGGTGTTTGTCGAGAACCGCTTCGAAGTTCGTCTAAATTCCGGCAAAACCGGCCCCAATCGTTTTTCGGACAGTTTGCAGGGAGCGGGAACCTGCCCGGACGCTACTCTTTGCACGATGGTATATGATAGCGATCGAGTAACGCGCCTGGCGCGGAGCTCCCCGCTTCTCCTCCCTGAGCGGGTGCCTGTCGTTTTTCGATTAGGCTGTTTAACCCGCCGAGGTCCGGCGGGTTTTTTTCTGGTTTTGAGATAGTGCCCGCAAGGCGGGTTTACGAACCTCTTTCGGATGCCGCCAGCCAACCCTCGATGACGACATGAGCGTCTTCGAGCCCTGTCCGTTTGAGCGCCGAAAAGAGTTGCGCAGTGAGCTCGCCGCGATAGCCCGCGTCGCGATATTCGGCGAGCCCTTTTTGCGTGGCCCGCAGTGCATTGGTGCCCTCTTGGCGCGTCAATTTGTCGCACTTGGTGAGCAGCGTGTGAATCGGCTTGCCCGTCGGCGCGAACCACTCGATCATGCGGCGATCGAGCTCGGTCAGCGGACGCCGCGAATCCATCATGAGGATCATGCCGCGCAACTGGGCGCGGCTTTGCAGGTAGCTGGCGAGCAGCGCCTCCCAATGTGCCTTCGCGGCTCCGGGCACTTCGGCGTAGCCGTAGCCGGGCAGATCCACGAGATAGCCCACGGGTTCGTCGGCCGGCCCGACGCCGAAATAATTGATATGCTGCGTCCGGCCGGGCGTCTTGCTCGCGAAGGCAAGGCGCTTCTGGTTGCAAAGGACGTTGATGGCCGTCGACTTGCCGGCGTTGGAGCGGCCGGCGAACGCAACCTCCGGCGTGACTGTGCCGGGCAGGTCGCGCAGATGGTTGACGGTCGTGAAAAAGCGGGCTTGATGCAGCAAGAAGGCCATGGCGGAAGAGGTGGGCGGTCGAGCGAGACCGAAAAGTGGGGGCAAGCGCCCAGGGTGCAGCCGACTGGCGTCATGGCGCATAGCGAGGTATTGTACAATACGACGGTTTGGCCGAAGACCGGACGAGGCCGCCAACACGCGCTTCGCACGGCCTTTCGAGCCCGTACGGGCATGACGCCGCAGGCGTTTTTTTGCGGCGGAAATGATGGGCGCCGTCGTTTTTCCGAAACCTCTCGAGGAACTGACCGGGCCGCTGGGCAACCGCTTGCAGCCCCAAGGGGAGATTGCTTGCTTGCGCCGCGAATGGGCTTCGGGACACTCAATTCTCAAAAGACGAAACCGGGTGTGCGAATGAATCGACTGTGCAAGTCTTTGGTGGTCCTTGAAGTCGTGGCGGCAGGTTTGATGGGTGTGGCGACAGGAGCAAGCGCGGCGGAAGCGCTCAAGCCCGATGCCAACAAGGGGCAGGCGATCGCAACGAGCGTGTGCGTAGCGTGCCATGGAGCGGACGGTAACAGTGCCAGCGCGGCGTTTCCGAAGCTGGCCGGGCAGCATGAGCAGTACCTCCTGAAGGAGTTGAGGGACTTCAAGGTCAAGCCGGGCGAAAAAGCCGCGGTGCGGCAAAACCCGGTGATGGCGGGCATCGTCGCATCGCTGTCGGACCAGGATATGGCGAACGTCGCCGCGTATTTCGCCTCGCAAGCGCCGAAGGGCGGCGCGGCGCGCGACGCCGCGACGGTCGCGTTGGGGCAGAAGATTTACCGCGGCGGCATTGCGGACAAGGGCGTGCCCGCTTGCGCGAGTTGCCATGGACCCACCGGGCAAGGCATTCCCGTGCAGTTCCCGCGCGTGTCGGGACAATGGGCCGATTACACGCATGCGCAGCTCACGGCGTTCGAGCAGGGAACGCGCAAGAACGATGTCATGCAGCCGATCGCCTCGCGGCTGACCGACACTGAAATGAAAGCGGTGGCGGACTACATGGCCGGCCTGCATTGACAGGTACGCGCCGCATTACATTTGACGCTCCGCTGTGCGACACGCGCGGCGAGACGCGGCAAGAACAAAAAAAGGGTGGGGGCGTCGTGTCGTCGGCGGCCCTACCCTTTTTTGCTGGCAGTTGGAGTTGGAATGAGCGTCACCACGTCGGGTTATGAATTGAAATCGGAACGGCGCACGCTGCGAAGCGCCGTGGAGCTCGTGAGCTCGATGCGTTTCGCGATCGCACTGCTTGTCGTGCTCGCGATCGCGAGCATCGTCGGCACGGTGCTGACGCAGGATGATCCTTACCCGAACTACGTCAATCAGTTCGGCCCGTTCTGGGCCGATATCTTCCGCGGGCTGAGCCTCTACACGGTCTATAGCGCGTGGTGGTTCATGCTCATTCTGGGCTTTCTGATCGTCTCCATTTCGCTTTGCGTGGTGCGCAACGCACCGAAGATGATTGCCGATGCGAAGAGTTGGAAAGACAGAGTGCGCGAGGGTAGCCTGCGCGCGTTTCATCACAAGGCGGAATACGCGTGCGGCGGTACGCGTGCCGAAGCGGCCGGGCGTCTGGGCGCGTTGCTCGACAGGATCGGCTACAAGTACGTCGTACGCGAGAGCGGCGAAGCCACACTGATTGCGGCGAAGCGAGGCGGGCTCGCGAAGATCGGCTACATCTTTGCGCACATCGCGATCGTGGTGATCTGTATCGGAGGATTGCTCGACAGCAACTTGCCGATCAAATTCCAGATGTGGCTCTTCGGCAAGACGCCGGTCACGAGCAACAGCACCATCAGCGAGATCGGGCCGGAGCATCGACTGTCGACCGGCAATCCCACGTTTCGCGGCTATGCGTGGGTGCCCGAGGGGCAACATGTATCGACCGCGATTCTGAACCAACCCAACGGTTCGCTGATTCAGGACCTGCCGTTCTCGATCCAGCTCGACAAGTTCATCGTCGATTACTACTCGACCGGCATGCCGAAGCTGTTCGCGAGCGACATCGTCATCACCGACCACAAGACCGGTGCACGCGTGCCCGCGCGTATCGAAGTCAACAAGCCGTTCGAGTACGACGGTGTCTCGATCTACCAGTCGAGCTTCCAGGACGGCGGCTCGCAGATGACGATGACGGCGTGGCCGATGGTCGGCGCAACCATCGCGACGGTCCCCGTGCACGGTGCAATCGGGGGCTCGGCCCCGCTTCCTGCGTCGATGCCCGACGCGGCCGGCCAGACGATCGAATTCTCGGACTTTCGGGCGATCAACGTCGAAAACGTCACCAACGGCTCCGGCAAGACGGACGTGCGCGGTGTCGCCGCTCAGCATCCGGTCGAGCGGTTTCTCGAGAACCGGCTGGGCTCAGGTGCAAAGAGCTCGAAGCCGGTCGACTTGCGCAACGTCGGCCCATCGGTGCAGTACAAGGTCCGGGGCAGCGATGGTCAGGCGCGTGAATTCAACAACTACATGCTGCCGGTGGACGTCGACGGCGAGCGGATGTTTCTTGCCGGGGTGCGCCTCGCCCCCGACGATCCGTTCCGCTATTTGCGCATTCCGGCCGATCAGGCGGGCACGGTCAAGGAATGGATGATGCTGCGCGCCGCGCTCGACAATCCTGCGTTGCGAGCCCAGGCAGCCGAACGGTTCGCGCGTCGCGCGGTGGTGGATCAGAACCCGGAACTGCGCCAGCACTTGCAGGAAAGCGCGCAGCGCGTCATGTCACTGTTTGCCGGGGCCGGCGCGGGCGGGGGCAAGACGCCGGCAGGTCAAGCCAACGCGGGCTTCCAGGCGGTCGCGACCTTCATCGATCAGTCCGTGCCGAAAGGCGAGCAGGAAAAGGCTGCATCGCTGTTGCTGCGCATGCTCGAGGGATCGATGTGGGAGCTTTGGCAACTGGCGCGCGAAGGTGCGGGCGAACCCGACGCGAGCCCGGATGCCGCCACGAGCCGCTTCGTGCAAAGCTCCATCAACGCCCTGTCGGACAGCTTCCTGTACGGGTCCCCGGTCTATTTGCAGCTCGATTCGTTCAAGCAGGTGCAGGCGTCGGTGTTCCAGTTGACGCGCGCGCCCGGCAAGAAAGTGGTATATCTTGGCAGCCTGCTGCTCGTGGCGGGCATCTTCTCGATGTTCTTTGTCCGCGAGCGACGGCTCTGGCTTTGGCTCAAGGAAACGTCCACGGGCGTGTCCGTGGTCATGGCGATGTCGACGGCGCGCAAGACGCTCGACTTCGACAAGGAATTCGCGCAAACGCGCGATACGGTGGGCGCCACGCTCGGCGTGGCCGCTCACGATATTGCAAGCGCACCGCCTCGCGGTGCCGACGATCTCACTCGGTAACATCATGGATCTGACCAACGCTTCCCGCTCCCGGCCCGCAAGGGCTCGCCCTGTCGGCAACGTCTTGGACGAGCGTTCGTTTTTGCGACGGCTCACCGCCACCGACTGGTTGTTCGCTGCCGTGCTCGTCGCCGGCGCGGGATTTGGGGTCTCGCGCTACCACGCGTTCATGAACTACTACGACAAGCTCGTCCTTGTCGGCGCGGTGCCGGCGCTCGTCGTATTGGGGTGGCGCTGGAAGCCCGCTCGGCTCTTGATGGCGGGCATCGCATTGTTCGCGCTGTCGTCGATCGCGCTCTATCACGGCGATCTCACACGTGCCGAGGGGGCGTTCCTTCTCAAATATTTTCTGTCGAGCCAGTCCGCCATTCTCTGGATGAGCGCGCTTTTCGTGCTCGCCACGCTGTTCTATTGGATCGGCCTGCTTTCGCGCTCGCCGTCCGGTGCGGCGATCGGCTCGAAGCTCACCTGGTTCGCAGTGCTGATGGGCTTTACCGGAATGATGGTGCGCTGGTACGAGTCTTATCTGATCGGCGCGGATGTCGGGCACATTCCTATTTCGAACCTCTATGAAGTGTTCGTGCTGTTCTGTCTGATCACCGCCCTCTTTTATCTGTATTACGAACAGCATTACGGCACGCGTGCGCTCGGCTCGTTCGTGCTGCTCGTCATCAGCGCCGCGGTCGGATTTCTGATGTGGTATTCGATCGCGCGCGACGCCCAGCAGATTCAGCCGCTCGTGCCCGCGCTGCAAAGCTGGTGGATGAAGATCCACGTGCCGGCGAATTTCATCGGTTATGGCAGCTTCGCGCTGTCCGCCATGGTCGGCGTGGCTTATCTCGCCAAGGAGCGCGGCGTGCTGGCCGATCGGCTCCCTGCGCTCGAGGTGCTCGACGACGTGATGTACAAGTCGATCGCGGTCGGCTTCGCGTTTTTCACGATCGCGACGATTCTCGGCGCACTATGGGCCGCCGAGGCCTGGGGCGGGTACTGGAGTTGGGATCCGAAGGAGACGTGGGCACTCATCGTCTGGCTCAATTACGCCGCCTGGCTCCATATGCGTCTGATGAAAGGGCTGCGCGGTTCGGTTGCCGCCTGGTGGGCGTTGACGGGCCTCATCGTGACGACGTTCGCATTTCTTGGCGTCAATATGTTCCTGTCGGGGCTGCACAGTTACGGCAAACTGTAGGTGTTTAAGCGCGTGTGCCGCTGGGTTCGAAAAAACCGCCGAGTGGCTCACCGGCGGTTTTTTTACGCCCGGCGCGATGCTCCAGCGGGCGCTTCGCGCTCATGCGGCGCAAATCGTCCGTTTATTTCGATGCATCCGGATGCGCCCGCGAACGGTATATAGAAGCGACGGGCCGATCGGACGGACCGATGCTTTCATGGAGCAGTCATCGTGTGGATCAAACGACAGCAACGCATTCTCGTCGCCGGTCAGGATATTTCACCGAGCGAGATCACGCCGCGCGCCGTGTTCGAGAATCGGCGCCGGATCCTGCGGGCCGCGACCGGCATGGCGGCGGCAGGTGTGGCAGGGGCGGGCGGTCTGCTCGGCATGAGTGCCGAGGCGCTTGCCGCCTATACTTCGCCCGACGCCCACGCCCGAAAGCTCGCGGCCGTCACGAACGCAAAATTCGTCGTCCCGGACAAAGCGACGTCCTTCAAGGACATTACGACCTATAACAATTTCTATGAGTTCGGCACCGACAAGGGCGATCCCTCGCGTAATGCCGGTACGCTGCGACCCCATCCGTGGCGTGTCAGCGTCGAGGGCGAGGTCAAGAACGCCAAGGTGTACGACATCGACGAGCTGCTCAAGCTCGCACCGCTCGAAGAGCGCGTGTACCGCCTCAGGTGTGTGGAAGGGTGGTCGATGGTGATTCCGTGGATCGGCTATCCCCTCGCCGAACTCGTGAAACGGGCGCAGCCTACGGGCAATGCGAAGTACGTGCAATTCATCACGCTTTCGGATGCCTCGCAGATGCCGGGCCTGGCTGATCCGATTCTCGAGTGGCCCTATTCGGAGGGGCTGCGCATGGACGAGGCGATGAACCCGCTCACGCTCCTGACGGTGGGCGTTTACGGGCAAGTGCTGCCGAATCAGAACGGCGCGCCGATACGCGTTGTCGTGCCCTGGAAATATGGATTCAAGAGCGCGAAATCGATCGTCAAGATTCGTTTCGTCGAGAAGCAGCCGCCGACCAGTTGGAACACCTACGCGCCGAAAGAATACGGCTTCTACTCGAACGTGAATCCGACCGTCGATCACCCGCGCTGGAGCCAGGCTACGGAGCGGCGCATCGGCGAGGACGGTTTCTTCACGCCGAAGCGCAAGACGCTGATGTTCAACGGCTACGGCAGTCTCGTCGCGTCGATGTACCAGGGCATGGACCTGCGCAAATATTTCTGATGCTCATCGGGTTGTTGATTCAGCGAACGTAAATGCCACCATCATGACGACCGAGACTCCGACCTTGAACCGCCGCGCCGACGCAACGGCTACGCGCGAACCGCGCCGCGCCGCGGTATCGCCGCGCAAGGGCGAGCCTTGGATCGCGCCCGCGAAAGTGGCAGTGTTCATCGCTGCCTGGTATCCGCTCTTACGGCTCGTGTTCCTGGGATTCACCGACGGGCTCGGAGCCGATCCGATCCGGTTCATCACCTGGTCGACCGGGTTATGGACACTCGTCTTTCTTTGCATCACGCTCGCTGTGACACCGCTGCGCAAGTTATCGGGCATCAATGCGCTGCAGCGATTTCGCCGCATGCTGGGGCTCTATGCGTTCTTTTACGCGACCCTGCACTTCATCACCTATATCTGGTTCGACAAGTGGTTCGATCTTGCCGAGGTGGCGAAGGATATCGGCAAGCGGCCGTTCATCACCGTCGGGTTCGCCGCGTTCGTGCTGTTGATCGTATTGGCAGCGACCTCGCCGCGCGCCGCCGTGCGCAAGCTGGGGCGGCGCTGGCAGACACTGCATCGCGCCGTGTACGTCATCGGCGCACTCGCGATCCTGCACTTTTGGTGGATGAAGGCAGGCAAGCACGATCTGGCGCTGCCGAAGCTCTACGGTGCGATCATGCTCGCGCTGCTGGGCTGGCGGTTGCTCGCGTGGATGCGAGCGCAGTGGGTGGCGCGACACGGTGCGCGTTGAGCGGGCCGCGCGCGTTTCGCGCCCATGCAGTGCGCGTGCCCGTCTTTGCGCGTTCAGCCTTTAACGCGGAAGCACCGTCTCGGAGCTGAAAAGCGCCTGGACGGTCTCGCGTGCGCGAACCAGATACGCATGGCCGGCATCCACCATCACTTCTGCCGCGCGTGGCCGCGTGTTGTAGTTCGAACTCATCACGAAACCATATGCCCCGGCCGAGCGGATCGCGAGCAAATCGCCCGGCGCAACAGCCAGTGCACGGTCGCGCCCGAGCCAGTCGCCGCTTTCGCATACGGGGCCGACGACATCGTAGACGCATGGCGCGTCGCTGCGCAGAACGACGGGCTCGATCGCGTGAAACGCCTGGTACATCGCGGGGCGCGCCAGATCGTTCATCGCGGCATCGACGATCGCGAAGTTCTTTTCGGCGCCTGATTTCAGAAATTCGACCCGCGTGAGCAATACCCCCGCGTTGCCTGTCACCGAGCGGCCGGGCTCGAAGAACACCTCCCGATGCCCGTGTCCGCGCGCATCGATACGATCGAGCAGCGTGCGCACGAAAACGGTCGTATCGGGTGGTGTTTCATCGTCGTACCGGATGCCGAGGCCGCCCCCGACGTCGATATGACGAATCGCAATGCCATCGGCTTCGATCGCGTCGACGAGCTCCAGCAGCTTGTCGAGCGCGTCCAGGTAGGGCGCGATTTCGGTGATCTGCGAACCGATGTGGCAATCGATGCCGATCACTTCGAGGTTCGGCATGGCCGCGGCGCGTCGGTAGGTGGCGACGGCATCGTCGAACGCCACACCGAACTTGTTCGCCTTGAGCCCCGTCGAGATGTACGGATGCGTCTTCGGATCGACATCGGGATTCACGCGCAGCGATACCGGTGCCTTCATGCCGAGTTCGCCCGCCACCGCATCCAGACGATCGAGTTCCGGGATCGATTCGACGTTGAAGCACTTCACGCCGGCCGCGAGCGCCTCGCGGATTTCTCCGACACTTTTGCCGACACCCGAAAAAACGACGTTTGCGGCATCGCCGCCGGCGGCGAGGACGCGGGCCAACTCGCCGCCCGAGACGATGTCGAAGCCTGCGCCGAGCCGCGCGAAGACATTCAGTACGGCCAGATTGCTGTTGGCCTTGACCGCCACATGAATCGCGGCACGACGGCCGACGCAGGCGCGGGCATAGGCTTCGTAAGCCGAGGTCAGCGCGGCGCGCGAATAGACGTAAAGCGGCGTGCCGAACTGCTCGGCGAGCGAGACGGCGCTGACGCCTTCGGCGTGCAACACGCCATCGACGTAATGGAAGGCGGAATCTGACATGCGACGAGTGGGATCGGTGTGTTACTGGTTGGCGCCAGGGGCAGCATCCGAGGCGGCGCTTGCGGGCGACGGAGCGCGCACGCCGGAAGCCGCGCCGCCGAGTTGGTCGGCCGGTGCGAGCATCAACGGTTTCGATGCCGAATCGTCCGGCGCTTGCTGCGCGTCGGGCTCGGGCAACGCGGCGGGCGTGCGTTCGGAGGACGGCTCGGTATGCTCGACGGGTTTGGGCGGCAGCGGGGGGACGCTCGGCAAATAAAGCGGCCCGCGCTGCCCGCATCCCGCTATCGACACGCTTGTCGCAACGGCCAAAGCCGCTACAATCGCGCTCATCCTGAAGACGACTCGCATGACTGTCTTTGAATTGGCCTGTGAATAGGTTTAAGCGCCGGAGTTTAGCATGAGCGACAGTGACTACCTGAGCCGCGCGGAGGCCGTGCTGGCCGCCGTCGAAGCGGCACTCGACGATATCGATGCCGACATCGAGGCTGAGCGTAACGGCAACGTCCTCACGCTCGAATTCGAGAACGGATCGAAGATCATCGTCAACCTGCAGCCGCCGATGCAGGAAGTCTGGATCGCGGCCAAGGCCGGCGGTTTTCACTTCAGGTTTATCGACGGCGAGTGGCGCGATACGCGCAACGGCACGGAGTTCTATGCCGCGCTTTCCGACTACGCGACGCAGCAGGCCGGTGAGCCGGTCAGATTCGCCGCCCGCTGAGCGCGACGAATCGGGCTCCCGCCGCCCGCGCGAACGGATAGGCGGAACGGATAGGCGGCTACGGGCGGTGAGTTGTGGCCGCCTTGTCTTGTCGTCGCCCGTATCAGTGGCCGTCCAGCAGATTCATGACACGCTGCCCTTCGTCGGCGGCACCCGCGGCGGGCGCCGCGCCCGGCGGAGCATCCGATGCCGCGGCGGTTTCAGATCCGGCCTCTCCCTCCTGCGCGGCTTGCGGCACACCGACTGACGCGACGAAACCCTGACCCGGTTCGAATCCGTCGATGTAGAGCTCGCCGCCGAGCGTCACCACATCCGAGGGCATCGGCATCTCGTACGGCGGCACACCCTTGAGCGCTTCGCGCATGTAATCCATCCAGATCGGCAGGGCGACGCCGCCGCCGGTCTCGCGGTCGCCCAAGCTGCGCGGATTGTCATAGCCGACCCATGCGATGGCCGCGAGCATGTGCTGGTAGCCGGCGAACCAGGCGTCGCGCGATTCGTTGGTGGTACCTGTCTTGCCGCCCAGATCCTTGCGTCCGAGCTGGTTCGACTTGGCCCCTGTGCCGCGCTGCGCCACGCTTTGCAGCAGGCTGTTCATGATGTAGGCATTGGCTTCGTTGATGGCGCGCGGCGCGTTCTGCTCGGCGACGATCGGTTGCGCGCGGGCGAGCACGATGCCTTGCGGATCGGTGACTTCGGCAATCAGATAGGGATTGACGCGATAGCCGCCGTTGGCGAAGACCGAGTACGCGCCGGCCATCTGCAGCGGCGTCACGAGTCCCGCCCCGAGGGCCATCGGCAGGTAGGCGGGGTGCCGCTCGGCATCGAACCCGAAACGGGTGATGTAGTCTTGTGCGTAATGCGTGCCGATGTGCGCGAGGATGCGGATCGACACGAGATTGCGCGACTTTTGCAGCGCCGTGCGCATCGTCATCGGGCCGTCGAATCCGCCGCCGTAGTTCTTGGGCTCCCAAGGCGTGCCGCCCGTTTGCGCCGCGCTGAAAAAGAGCGGCGCGTCGTTGATCATCGTTGCGGGCCCGAGCCCCTTGTCGAGCGACGCCGAGTAGACGAACGGCTTGAAGCTCGAGCCGGGCTGGCGCCATGCCTGTGTGACGTGATTGAACTTGTTCTTGTTGAAGTCGAAGCCGCCGACGAGCGAGCGTATCGCGCCGTCCGCGGGCGCGATCGAAATGAACGCGCCTTCCACTTGCGGCAGCTGGACGATCGCCCACTGTCCGTCGTCGCGTTTCATGACCCGCACGATCGCGCCGGGGCGAATGCGGGCGGCCTGCGAGCTCTTCGTGCCGAGCGCGGGGGCGGCAAAGCGCAGTCCTTCGCCCGTGATGGTGACGGTGCTCGCATTGGCGAGCATGGCGTGGACTTCGCGAGGCGTGGCCGAGACGACCACCGCTGCCGTCACATCGCCGTTGTCGGGGTAACTCGCGAGTGCATCGGCGATGGCCTGCTCGCGTGCACTGCCCGCAGCCGGCAGGTCGATGAAGCCGTCCGGGCCGCGATAGCCGCGCCGGGCGTCGTAGCTCATCAAGCCGCGGCGCAATGCGCGGTATGCGTTGGCCTGATCGGCCGAATCGATCGTCGTCACGACATTGAGCCCGCGCGTATACGCTTCGTCGCGATATTGCGCATACATGGCCTGCCGAACCATCTCCGCGACGTACTCGGCATGCACGCTGAATTGCTGCACGGTCGTTTTCGCGACGGTGAGCGGCTCGTTGACGGCTGCATCGTATTGAGCTTGCGTGATGTCGCCGAGCTCGAGCATGCGTTGCAAGATGTATTGCTGACGGACTTTGGCGCGGGCCGGATTGACGACCGGGTTGTACGCCGACGGCGCTTTCGGCAGCCCGGCCAGCATGGCGGCCTCAGCGAGTGTGACCTGACGCAGGTCCTTGCCGAAGTAGATCCGCGCGGCCGAGGCGAAACCGTATGCGCGCTGGCCGAGGTAGATCTGATTCATATAGACCTCGAGGATCTGATCTTTTGTCAGTTCCTGCTCGATCTTGTAAGCCAGCATCATCTCGTAGATCTTGCGCGTGAACGTCTTCTCGCTCGACAGGAAGAAGTTGCGCGCCACTTGCATGGTGATCGTGCTCGCGCCTTGCGTCGCATGCCCGTTGCTGAGCGCGGCGAGGCTCGCGCGTGCGATGCCCGCGAGATCGACACCGCCATGATCGTAAAAGCGGGAGTCTTCGATGGCGAGTATCGCCTGCTTCATGTAGCGGGGAACCTCGGCTATATGGACGACGTCGCGCCGCTCTTCGCCGAATTCGCCGATCAGTACGTGGTCCGCCGTATAGATCCGCAGTGGGATTTTCGGACGGTAATCGGTGAGCGCCGCGATCGACGGCAAGCGCTGACTCGCGACGAGCCAGCCATAGCCCAGCACGAGGCCGACACACAGCACGCCGGCGGCAGCCAGGCCAGCGAGTACGGCGAGCGTCTTCATCGCAATACGGGCCCAACGCCGGGTGGGCGGGCGCGGCGGTTCGGGCGCAGGCGGCGGAGGATCGAGGGGCTGCATAAAAGAGCTGTCCAGAGGAACCCATCATTATAGCCACCGGTCGGGACGGGCTTTCGATTGGCTTAACGGCATAGGCGGCAGGCACAGGCGGAAGCGATAGGCCTTGGCCTGGCCGTTCGGTCGAATGTTCAGACGATACGTGGGCCGGCACCATTTCTCCATCTCAACCGAGGCGAGCGCTGCACGCGCGCGCCGCCTCGCTGCCGCAAGGAGAAACGATGCTGATCGAAACGCGATGGATGCCCGCGATGCGCCGGTTCGCCGCCGGCATCGATCTGAGCGAACACGAATTGAGGCTCGTCGTGGTCAGCCGGTGTGTTCGGCCGTTGGCCGCGTCGCGCGTCGAATGGCTTGGGGCGGAGCCGCTTCCGAGCTCGGCAATGGCGAGCGGACATATCGCCGATGTTCGCGCCATCGCCGCGGCGCTTGCGGCACTTCTGGGCCGGTGGCCCGCCGCGCGCACGGTCCGTGCGCTGCCGGCGGCGATGGCCGTGCCGGGCAGCCTCACATGGATTGCCTCGATGCCGTTGCCGCAGTTGCGCGCGGGGCTCCCCGGCGCGCGAGGTACTGGAGTTGCCGATCCCCTCGAAAGCGCGGCGCGCGCGCACGCGGAGCGCATTGCGGGCATCGAGCGCGAGGCGTTGGCTGTCGATTGGCGCGTGGAGCGCAGTGCCGCTTCCGATTGCGTACAGGTGGAAGCCGGCGCCGGGAGCGCCTCGCATCTGACGATCGCTGCGACGGCCCGCGCTCACCTCGAAGCGCGCATCGAAGCGGCCGCGGGTGCGGGTATCGCACTGGTTGCGGTCGATAGCGAGCCGGCCGCGGCTTTGCGCGCGCTCGTTCGAACCGCGGCGCCCGCGCTGCGGGGCATGGAGTCCTTCGCCGCGCTCTGGGCCGGCGACGACGGCGTCTACGGCTGGCGCATTCGCGGCAGCACCATCGAGGCGCATGGGTGTTGTCCGGCGTCGCAACGCCGGGGCTTGCCTGACATGTTGCGCGAACTCGCAGGGCCTCACGCGCTCGCGTGTGCCGTGGCGGGCGGCGACCTCGATGCGCTTGCGAGCGACAGTCTTGCGCTTGCCGATATTGGCGATCTGCTGGGGTGTCTCGCGTTGCCATTCGCATGCGCTCCGTTTCTGACGCCGGGCTCGTCGCTTTCACGCGCGCACGAGCCCGGGTTCGCCGTTGCTTATGGGCTCGCGTTGGGCGGGGTCGAGCAATGATCGCCCGGGTCCTCGTCGATCGCTCCGGACGAGCGGTCGGACTGCATGTGGGGGGCTTCAATCTGCTGCCGCACCGGCAGCGCGACGCGCGCAGGCTCCGCGGGCGCGTTTTGCGCGAATGCGCGGCAGCCGGTCTCGCGGGTGTGGCAGCCGCGCTGATCTGGAGTGCGACAGGCTCGTTTGCGCAGGAGCGCGCCGAGCGTTCGCGTCATCGGCTCGAAGCCGATCTCGCCGAATTGGCGGCGCCGGTCGCGGAATATCGGCGGCTCGAGCGCGTACAGGCGAGCATGCGTGCGCGCAGCGAGCGCTCGCGCATGCTCGCGCGCCCGCGCGAAGCGCTGTGGGGCGTCGCCGATGTACTGCGTCGCGAGCCTGTGGCCGGTATCGTCCTCGAGCGACTGCATTTGAGCAGCCGCGGCATCGAGATCGTGGCGAGTGCGGTGGACACCGCAATGCCCGCGCTTCTACTCGAGCGGCTAGGGCGTGTCCCGGGCATCCGCGCGGCCGAGCTCGCGGACCTGCGCCTCGGCTCAGGCAGCGGCGCGGGTCAAGGGGCGGTCGCGTTCCTCGTGCGGCTGGCGGTGAACGGCGCCGACGTTCAGGCGCAGGCTTCCGAGCCGCGCGCCTTCGAACGGGGGCGACGATGAGTCTGTTCGAACGCATGAGGATTTCGCCGTCGGGGCTGCTGCGCACATTCGGCCGCCCAGTGGGGATGCCGCGCCCTTCGGAACTGGGCGAGTGGTGCCGCACGCTCGTTTCGATGCCCGAACGGTGGGGCGGATCGCATCGGCTACTGATGGCCGTCGCTGTTGCGAGCGTTGCGTTTGCGCTGGTGCAGGGCTGCAGAGCGTTGCGCCACGATCGGAGCGACGCGACCGACAGTGCTGCGCTCGCCGCATTGGCGCATCGCCTCGACGATGCGCGCTCGAAAGCCTCGGCGTTGCCTGAGTTGCGGCAGGCCGTGCAGGGTTTGCCCGCGCCGGCAGTGCCCTCGGACGGAATGCGGCCGACGGCCTGGCAGTCCATTGCCGCGCTGGCTGAGCGCAGCGGCATGACGCTGCAATCGGTGGAACCGGGCGACCGCGCGGCAGCCGGCGAGGAAGCAGGGCATGTCGTCAGGTTGGCGGCAAAATCCAGCTTCGCTTCCTTCGTCGCGTTCCTGAGCGCGCTTTCGACGTTGCCGGTACTGGTGGTGCCGGCTGAGCTCGAACTGGAACACGGCGCACAGGGGCTTCTCCTCCAGGCTGAGCTCGAGGTCCACGACTCCCTGCCGAGCGTACCGGCGTCGCACGCAGGCGAGATCGGGGGCCCGTCCGGCGATCCGTTCCGGGCGCCGCCGGCAGCCGTGCCCAGCCCGGCATCCGAGCTGCGACTGACTGGCCTCATGATCGAAGGCGCCCGTTCGCTCGCACTCATCGAGGTGGAGGGCCAAGGCGCCGTCTATCTGCCCGGTCAGATGCTCGGCAATGAACGTCTGATGCGGATCGGGTCGGCCAGCATCACGCTGGCTCACCAAACGGGTACGCGCGTGTTGGCGATCGGAGCGGGGTCATGACGTCGCGCTGCGCACGCCTTGCAATGGTGGCCTTTATCTTGCTGACCGGTGCTCCGGCCCTTGCGCGCTTACCGGTGCTGCCGCCGCTTCCGCCCGGCATGCCAACCCAAGGCGCATGGCCTGCCGAAGGCGGGCTGGATGCCGATCACGGCACGCTGTCGGACAGCGGCGCCCGCGGTACGGCTGCCGAGCACGATGAGGACATCGGCGCAGCGAAGCTTGCGGACCGTGGCGACACGCGCGACGCGGACAGCGGCGATGCGCCCGAGGCTAACGGTACTTCATCACGTAACGCCGACGAGGCCGCGGACAGACGGGCCCCGGAGCGCGCCTCCGGCGATGGGTCGAATCGACTCGAGGGGCCGCCGGTGCCGCTCGGTCCGCCCCAGCGAATGAGTGATGGTATGCAGCGCCGTGGCGGGCGCGAAGACGGGGATGGTCAACCCATCACGCTGCATTTTCGCGACGCGCGGCTCGCCGACGTATTCGACGCGTTCGCCCGGTTCACGGGCCTGAACATCGTGGCGAGCGGCCGTGTACAGGGCAACGTATCGCTTTTTCTCGACGCCGTGCCGTGGCGCAGCGCCTTCGATACGCTACTGGACGCCAATGGGCTGGCCATGATCCGGCGCGACAATGTGATATGGGTGGCCCCGGTAGCCGAGCTGGCCGCTCGCGAGCGATTGCGCTTCGAGGCCCATGCCCGCGCGGCGGATCT
Source organism: Trinickia sp. (assembly GCF_057351765.1). Taxonomy (NCBI): domain Bacteria; kingdom Pseudomonadati; phylum Pseudomonadota; class Betaproteobacteria; order Burkholderiales; family Burkholderiaceae; genus Trinickia; species Trinickia sp. The sequence goes on from NZ_JBMRBK010000018.1 coordinate 30,459, forward strand.
GGAGCCGCTGGCGAGCCGCACGTTCGCGCTGCGTTATCCTCGGGCCGAGGACGTGCAGCGGCTTCTGACAGCTTCGGGGAGCCAGCGGGTGCTCTCGAAGCGCGGCGCGGCGATGGCCGATGCCCGAACCAATCTGCTTTTCGTCACGGATCTGGAGGCTCGGCTGGCACAGGTCGCGGAGCTCGTCGCGGCGATCGACAAGCCGAGCCGGCAAGTGCTGATCGAAGCGCGTATCGTGGAGGGCGTGCGGGGTTTCTCGCGCGATCTCGGCGCGCGCCTTTCCGTGCGCGGCCCAGGCAGGGCAGCGAGCGACGATGTCATTGGGTTCTCGGGCGATCGCAACGGGCTCGTGCACGACTTGTCCGCGCAAGCGCTGGCGGGCTTCGATGCCGCCACGGCTGGGCTCACGCTTTTCGCGGCGCGCGCCACGCGTCTCGTAACGGCCGAGTTGAGTGCGCTCGAGGCCGAGGGGCGGGGCGAAATCGTGTCGAGCCCGCGTATCGTCACGGCGGATCGCATGAAGGCGGTCGTCGAACAAGGCAAGGAGCTGCCCTACCAGGCGAAGGTGCGCAACGGCGTGTCCGGCATCCAGTTTCGCCGTGCGACGCTCAAACTCGAGGTCGAGCCGCAGATTACGCCGAATGGCCGCGTGATCCTGGACCTCGATATTGCGAAGGACAGTGTCGGGGAGGCGACGGCCGCGGGGCTCGCGATCGACACGAAACATGTGCGAACGCGTGTCGAAGTCGAGGATGGCGGCACCGTATCGATCGGCGGAATCTACGAGAATCGCGATCGCGACGATGTGACGCGCGTGCCGCTGTTGGGCAAAATACCGGTTTTGGGCGCGTTTTTTCGCCATCGGACGCAGCGCGAGCATGCCAGCGAACTGGTCGTTTTCATTACGCCGCGCATCGTTTCGATCGATTGACGCGCCGGGGCGGCCGGCTGCGCCCCGGTGGGCGACTCGACAAGCCGGCGCCTTTGCCAGTAAGCTGCGCCACGAACCACATCCGAATTGATCAGAGGGTACTGTTGCAAGAGCAGGGCGCAAACACCAGCATTTTCTTCGTCGGGCTCATGGGGGCGGGTAAGACCACTGTGGGCCGTGCGGTCGCGCGCCGGCTCGATCGGCCGTTTTTCGACTCCGATCACGAAATCGAAGCGCGCACCGGGGCGCGAATCCCGGTGATTTTCGAGCTCGAGGGCGAGGCCGGCTTTCGAGACCGCGAGGCTCACGTGATAGCGGAGCTGACCGGGCGCGAGGCGATCGTCCTCGCGACGGGCGGCGGGGCGGTCCTGCGTCCGGAAAATCGCGCACTTTTGCACAGCCGCGGTATCGTCGTCTATCTTCGGGCCAATCCGCACGATCTCTGGCTGCGGACTCGCAAAGACAAAAACCGGCCGCTGTTGCAGACGGAGGATCCTAAGGCGAAGCTCGAAGCGCTTTATGCGGTGCGAGACCCGCTTTACCGGGAGTGCGCGCATTTCGTCGTGGAGACAGGGCGCCCGTCGGTCAACGGATTGGTCAATATGGTCCTCATGCAACTCGAAATGGCCGGCATCACCCGGCAGGCAAATACATGATTACCGTTAACGTCGATTTGGGCGAACGTAGCTACCCCATTCACATCGGGGCCGATCTGATCGGCCGCACTGAACTGTTCGCGCCGCATATTGCCGGCGCATCGGTCATGATCGTCACGAACACGACGGTGGAGCCGCTCTTCGGCGCGCAGCTGCGCGCCGCGCTCGCCCCGCTCGGCAAAGAAGTGTCGACGGTCGTGCTGCCGGACGGCGAGTCCTACAAGCATTGGGAAACGCTCAATCGCATCTTCGATGGGCTGCTCGAAGCCCGTGCGGACCGTAAGACGACGCTGATCGCGCTCGGCGGCGGCGTCATCGGCGATATGACCGGTTTCGCGGCCGCCTGCTATATGCGAGGGGTGCCGTTCATCCAGGTGCCAACGACCCTGCTTTCGCAAGTCGATTCCTCCGTCGGCGGCAAGACCGGCATCAATCATCCGCTGGGCAAGAACATGATCGGCGCGTTCTATCAGCCGCTTGCGGTCATTGCCGATATCGGCACGCTGCGCACGCTGCCGGAGCGTGAACTCGCGGCCGGCATGGCGGAAGTCATCAAGACGGCGGCGATTGCCGATGCCGGTTTTTTCGACTGGATCGAGGCCAATATCGACGCGCTCAACCGCTGCGACGAAGACGCGCTCGCCCGTGCGGTCAAACGCTGCTGCGAGATCAAGGCGTCCGTCGTCGCGGCCGACGAGCGAGAGGGCGGGTTGCGCGCGATCCTGAACTTCGGCCATACGTTCGGTCATGCCATCGAAGCGGGTCTCGGCTATGGGCAGTGGTTACATGGCGAGGCCGTTGGCTGCGGGATGGTGATGGCGGCGGACTTGTCGGTACGCATTGGCCGGCTCGATGAAGCCGCACGCCGGCGCCTCGTCGCCGTCGTGGCGGCGGCACGGCTGCCGGTGCGTGGGCCGCAGCTGGGTGACGATCGCTATATCGAATCGATGAAAGTCGACAAGAAGGCTGAGGCGGGACAAATCAAATTCGTATTGCTGGAACGCATCGGCGGGCCTTTCATGACTGGCGTGCCGGAAAACGTATTGCGCGAGACGCTCGCGGCCAACGTCTGAAGCGAGCGCGGACGTCCGGCGCAGCGCGCCGATTCGAAAGGGGGACATGTGGAGCAGAACCCGACGCATGACCGATCGCCTGGCGCAGCGCCGGGCGAGCGCGGCTCACAAGCGGTTTCATCCGTTTGGGGCGCACCCACGGTCGAAATGCTCGAAGCGCATCTGGCGCCTTATGCCGCCCATTCGGCCCGCTCGCGGGGCCGCCGCTACGCGGAATCGGCGCCGCTCGCGCGCACCGAATTCCAGCGCGACCGGGACCGCATCGTTCACTCGACGGCGTTTCGCCGTCTCGAATACAAGACCCAGGTCTTCGTCAATCACGAAGGCGATCTGTTCCGCACACGGCTGACGCACAGTCTCGAAGTGGCACAGATCGCGCGCTCCGTGGCGCGCAACCTGCGCGTCAACGAGGATCTCGTCGAAGCGATTTCGCTCGCTCACGATCTCGGTCACACGCCGTTCGGCCATGCCGGGCAGGATACGCTCAACGATTGCATGCGTGCGCACGGCGGCTTCGAGCACAATCTGCAAAGCCTGGCGGTCGTCGACGAACTCGAGGAGCATTACGGCGGCTTCAACGGCCTGAACCTTTGCTTCGAGACCCGGGAAGGCATTCTCAAGCATTGCTCGCGCGAAAACGCATTGAACCTCGGCGAGCTCGGAGAGCGTTTTCTGACGGGCAAGCGGCCGTCGCTCGAGGCTCAGATCGCCAATATTGCCGACGAGATCGCGTACAACAATCACGATGTCGACGACGGGCTGCGTTCCGGTCTGCTCACGATCGGCCAACTCGCGGAAGTCGAGCTTTGGCATCGGCATTACGAAGAGGCCAGGCACGCGCATCCCGAACTCGAAGGGCGCCGCCTCGTGCACGAAACGGTGCGCCGCATTATCAACACGCTGATCGTCGACTTGATCGAGACGACGCGCGCCAACCTTGCCGAGCAGCGCCCCGATTCGCTCGACGCCGTGCGCGCGGCCCCATCGCTCGTGGCGCACAGCAGCGCCATTGCGGCTCAAGCGGTCGAGCTCAAGCGCTTTCTGTTCAAGAACCTGTACCGGCACTATCGCGTCATGCGCATGGCGAACAAGGCGCGTCGTGTCATCACCGGCCTTTTCGATGCGTTCACCGAAGATCCGCGCCTCTTGCCGCCCGATTACGTTGCCGAAGATCCAGCCCTCCAGCCGCGGCTGATCGCGCATTACATCGCCGGCATGACGGATCGCTATGCGCTCAAGGAGTACCAACGTCTGTTTGTCATAAACGATAACTAAACTGCTCGCCCGGTTGGAGCTGAAATCGATTTCAGCTCCAACCGGCGCGATGTTGCGTCCACTACGGAGAGGAGAAGACATGAAGGGATACAAAACGCTGGTCCGTTCTGCGGCAATCGGGGTTGCGCTCTTCGCGGGCGTGAGTCAGGGCGTTTTCGCGGCAACGGAGATTCAGTTTTGGCACGCGATGGAGGCCGCGCTCGGCGAACGGGTGAATCAGATCGCCGCGGATTTCAATGCTTCCCAGAGCGACTACAAGATCGTGCCCGCATACAAGGGTTCGTACGATCAGACGCTGGCGGCCGGCATCGCGGCTTATCGCAGCGGCAATGCGCCGGCGATCCTCCAGGTCTATGAAGTCGGCACGGCCACGATGATGCAGGCGAAAAAGGCGATCGTCCCGGTGACCGAGGTCTTCAAGCAGGCTGGCGTACCGCTCGATCAATCGGCGTTCGTGCCGACGATCGCGAGCTACTACAGCGATGCGAAGACAGGCGAGCTCGTTTCGATGCCCTTCAACAGCTCGACGCCGGTGCTGTACTACAACAAGGATGCGTTCAAGAAGGCCGGGCTCGATGCGAGCCAACCGCCGAAGACGTGGGACGAAGTGGCCGCGGACGCGGCCAAGCTCAAGGCTTCGGGCATGTCGTGCGGGTTCACGACGGGATGGCAGGGATGGGTCCAGCTCGAAAACTACAGCGCGTGGCATGGACTGCCGTTCGCGACCCGCAATAACGGTTTCGACGGTACGGACGCCAAGCTCGAGTTCAACGGCCCGCAGCAGATCGCGCACATCGCATTTCTGCAGAAGATGGCCAAGGACGGCACCTTCACGTATGCGGGCCGCAAGGACGAAGCGATGTCGAAGTTCTACAGCGGCGATTGCGGGATTTTGACGAGCTCCTCGGGCTCGTTGGCGTCGATTCGCAAGTACGCGAAGTTTCAATTCGGCACGGGCATGATGCCGTACGACGCGGGAGTCAAGGGTGCGCCGCAAAACGCGATCATCGGCGGGGCAAGCCTCTGGGTGCTGTCCGGCAAGGACGCGAACACGTATAAGGGCGTTGCCAAATTCCTCGCTTATCTGACGTCGCCCGCGGTCGCCGCAAAATGGCATCAGGACACCGGCTACCTGCCGGTGACGAAGGCGGCTTACGAGGAAACGCAGCAGCAAGGCTTTTACGCGAAGAACCCCGGTGCGGACACGGCGATCAAGCAAATGCTGAACAAGCCGCCGCTGCCGTACACGAAGGGTTTGCGTCTGGGCAACATGCCGCAAATCCGCACGATCGTCGACGAGGAACTCGAGCAGGTCTGGGCGCAAAAGAAGACGCCGAAAGAGGCGCTCGATTCGGCCGTTTCGCGCGGCGACGAGTTGTTGCGCCGCTTCGAAAAGTCCGGTACCTGACGCACGGGTTCGCGTGTCGCCGCGCTGCCGGGAGCCGCGTTACTCGCGGTCGGTGGCAGCGCGGGCAGTGCGGACCGAACGTCTTTCCCAGCTGGATGCGCTTGGCCGCCGGCCCGCATGGGCGGCGGCGCCGCGCCTTAATCGAGCGACGCGCCATGTACGAACGTTCCCGCTTTCCCACGAGCCCACTGCCCTATCTGCTGATCGCGCCGCAGTTGGCCATCACCGCAATCTTCTTTCTCTGGCCGGCCGGCGAGGCGCTGTGGCAGTCCACGCAAATGCAGGATGCGTTCGGCACATCGAGCGAGTTCGTCGGTCTCGGCAACTTCCAGCACCTGTTTGCCGATCCGCTTTATCTCGGTTCATTCAAGACGACGATCGTCTTCAGCACCCTCGTCACGGTGATCGGTCTCGTCGTCTCGCTCTTGCTCGCGGCGTGCGCCGACCGCGTCACCCGCGGTGCACGGACCTACCGCACGCTGCTGATCTGGCCGTATGCCGTCGCGCCGGCCATCGCGGCCGTGCTATGGGCGTTCCTGTTCAACCCCAGCATCGGCCTCGTCACCTTCGCGCTGGCGAAGGCCGGCATCGTCTGGAATCACGCGATCAACGGTGGGCAGGCGATGTTTCTCGTCGTGCTGGCATCGGTCTGGAAGCAGGTCAGCTATAACTTCCTGTTCTTTTACGCGGGCCTTCAGGCGATACCGCGTTCACTGATCGAAGCGGCTGCGATCGACGGCGCGGGTCCGGTGCGACGATTCTTCGGCATCGCCTTGCCGCTTTTGTCGCCGACCACGTTTTTTCTTTTCGTCGTCAATCTCGTCTACGCATTCTTCGACACGTTCCCGGTAATCGACGCCGCGACGGGCGGGGGCCCTGCGCAGTCGACGAAAACGCTGATCTACAAGATTTTCATCGAAGGCTTCCAGGGGCTCGATATGGGCAGCTCCGGCGCGCAGTCGGTGGTGCTGATGGTGATCGTCGTAGGGCTGACCGTCGTTCAGTTCCGTTTCATCGAACGCAAGGTTCAATACTCATGATCGAAAATCGCAGAGGCTTCGATCTTTTTTGCCATGCCGTCCTGATCCTGGGCGTGGCGCTGATCGCGTTCCCGGTCTATGTCGCGTTTTGCGCGGCGTCGATGAACGAGCAGCAAGTTTTCTCCGTGCCGCTTTCGCTCTTGCCGAGCACGCACTTCATCGAGAACATCGTCCATGTCTGGAGCCATGGGGCCGGCGATGCCGCGAGCCCGTTCGGCCGCATGCTGCTCAACTCGCTCATCATGGCACTGGCTATCTCGCTCGGGAAAATCGCTGTGTCGATCATCTCCGCGTACGCGATCGTCTTTTTCCGTTTCCCGTTTCGCAATACGGCGTTCTGGCTCATCTTCGTGACGCTCATGCTGCCGGTCGAGGTGCGGATTTTTCCGACCGTGCACGTGGCTTCGTCGCTTCACCTCATCAATAGCTACGCGGGGTTGACGCTGCCGTTGATCGCCTCCGCCACCGCGACGTTTCTGTTTCGGCAGTTCTTCATGACACTGCCGGATGAACTGATGGACGCGGCGCGCATCGATGGCGCTGGCCCGTTGCGCTTTTTTCGCGACGTGGTGTTGCCGCTGTCGAAAACGAACATCGCGGCGCTTTTCGTCATCACGTTCATCTACGGCTGGAATCAGTATCTTTGGCCGATTCTCGTCTCGAGCGAGCCATCGATGACGACGGCCGTGGTCGGCATCAAAACCATGATAGGGCAGGGCGACACGGCGACCGAATGGCATCTCGTCATGGCGGCGACGCTGCTTGCGATGTTGCCGCCGCTCGTGGTCGTGATCGCGATGCAGCGGTGGTTCGTGCGGGGGCTCGTCGATGCGGAGAAATAGTGCGATGCCGATGACGGCAGGGATAACGGATTGTCACATCAGCGAGGGACCATGGCTGCGTTGAGTTTGAGAGGCGTTCGCAAGACCTACGACGGAAAACAGTTCGTGCTGCACGGCATCGACGTGGACGTGTCCGACGGTGAATTCGTCGTGCTCGTGGGGCCGTCCGGCTGCGGGAAGTCGACGCTGTTGCGCATGGTCGCGGGGCTCGAGCGCGTGTCCGAAGGGCATATCGCCATTGGCGAGCGCGTCGTCAACGAGCTCGAGCCGAAGGATCGCGATATTGCGATGGTGTTCCAGAACTATGCGCTTTATCCGCATATGAGCGTACGCGAGAACATGGCGTACGGCCTGACGATCCGCGGGCTCGCGCGGGCTGACATCGATACTCGCGTCGCCGCGGCGGCAAAGATACTCGAGTTGGACCCTCTTCTGGGTCGCAAGCCGCGCGAGCTTTCGGGCGGGCAGCGGCAACGTGTCGCCATGGGGCGCGCGATCGTGCGCGAGCCGTCGGTGTTTCTTTTCGACGAGCCGCTCTCGAATCTCGATGCGAAGCTCAGGGTACAGATGCGGCTGGAGATCCAGCGGCTGCACGCCCGCCTCGCCACGACGAGCCTTTACGTCACGCATGATCAGGTCGAGGCCATGACGCTCGCTCAGCGTGTCATCGTCATGAACCGCGGATATGCCGAACAGATCGGCGCGCCGACGGAAGTCTACGAGCGTCCGGCGACCATTTTCGTGGCCGGCTTTATCGGCTCGCCGGCGATGAATCTGCTCTCGGGCCGGCTCTCGGACGACGGGCGGGCCTTCGAGGTGGCCGGCGGCGGACCTCTGCTCGCGCTTGCGGCGCATCCGGCCATCGGCAGCGCCATTGCGTGCGGGCGCGAGTGGGTGCTCGGCATCCGTCCGGAGCATATGGCGCCGCGTGCCACTCAAACGTGCGCGAGTCTTGCGGTGGACTCCTGCGAGTTACTCGGCGCGGACAACCTCGCGCATGGCCGCTGGGGCAGCCACGATGTGACGGTGCGGCTGCCCCATGCAGACCGTCCCCTATCGGGCGAAATCTTGCCGGTGGGGCTTCCGTCCGAACACCTGCATTTTTTCGATCCCGCAACCGGCAAACGCGCCGGTTGACGGCATGATGTTGGCCTCAGAAGACGAAATACGAAGATGACGACTGCACTGAACGGTTGGCCTTACCCGCGCGTCGTCGCGCATCGCGGTGGCGGGACCCTCGCACCCGAGAACACGCTTGCGGGTATCGACACGGGTGCTGCGCTTGGGCACAGGATGATCGAGTTCGACGCGAAGCTCTCGGCAGACGACGTGGTCTTTCTGCTGCACGACGACACGGTGGACCGGACCTCCAATGGCCATGGCGCCGCCGCGCGCATGAACTACGCTCGGATCGCCGCGCTCGATGCGGGCAGCTGGCGCGATGCGCGCTTCGCGGGCGAATCGATGCCGACGCTGGCGCAGGTGGCGGAGCGCTGCGCGCGCCACGGGCTGATGGCAAACATAGAGATCAAACCCTGCCCGGGACGCGAGATCGAAACGGGGCGGCGCGTCGCGGCCGAGGCGGCGAGGCTGTGGGCCGAGTCCTCGCCTCCGCCGCTCTTGTCGTCGTTTTCGATGGAAGCACTGACAGCCGCCCGCGATGCCGTAGCCGTGCTGCCGCGCGGGTTGCTCGTGGGTGCCGTGCCTGCCGAGTGGCGCTCGCTCGCCGCGGCGCTCGGTTGCGTATCGCTACACGCGGATCACCGCAAGCTCGATGCGGCACTCGTCGCCGAGATCAAGTCCGCGGGGCTCTTCATCCTGGCCTACACGGTGAACGATCCGGCTCGCGCGCGAGTGCTAGGCGGGTGGGGAGTCGATACGATCTGCACCGACCGGATCGATTCGATCGGGGCGGATTTCTTCGACCGCAACTGAAGGAAGCGGTCCGGCGCGCGAGTCCCCGGCGGGTGTCTCGCGCGTGTCCTGCCTCAGCGCGAGCGTGCCATCAACCAGCCCGTGATCAGAGCAAGGCCACCGACCACGGCGACCGTCTCCCACGGGTTCTCGCGTACGTAATCGTTGGCACCGGAAATGGCGGTCGCAGCGCGGGCGCGAATGTTATTTCGCGCGCCATCGAGCCGCGAGCGGGCCGCATCCAGACGTTTTTTCATTTGTTCGCGCAGTTGCGCGACGTCGGCCTGCGTGCCGTCAGCGAGTGTCGCTTCGAGTTCGGAGAGTAGTTCTCGCATTTCCGAGCCAATATCTTCGGCTGCGTTTCGACTATGTCGGGCGATACGGCGTGCATGACGGCTGGCGCTCGTCCATGATGTATCGAGCGCGTCTCGCGTATTCGGTAGTGCGTTCATGGTCGCTCCGTGAGCATGATTGACGGGGTGGACGTACCCGCGTTCCTGTTTCGAATGGCGGGAAAGCCCTTGTTCCGCAACTTCGATGCCAAGCCGCCTCGGACCGGGCAACGCCCTTGTACGCCGGTCGCGCGGCTGTCAGGCCAAGCGGCAAAGGTGCGACGAAAATCGGGTAGAAACGTCAGCGCAGTGCAATACCGGCGGTGGAAATTACAACGCCACCGGTCCGGTGGCGTTGCGAGCGAAGGGTCGAATTGGACTATGCTAAAAGGCGTAGCCGATCTTCGCGAAGGTGACGATCGGGTTGAGCTTGATCTTTGCTTGCGTATGGGCAGTCAAACCAAATGGCCCGACGTTGGTCGTAGTGAGGTCGGCGGTGACGCTGACCGGAATGTACGACACCGACACCCCAGCAAACCAATGCTTGTTGAACGAGTAATTGAAACCGGCGTTGAAAACGGGCGCCCAGGAACGATCCGTCGAGACGGAGGTCGGACCTCCGTGCAAGACTGCGGATTGGAACGTGCTGTTGGTGATTTGCGCGTCGGTGAACCAGACGCGCGTCACGCCGATGCCGAGGTACGGGCGGAACTTGTCATCGGGCTTCCTGAAGTTCCATTTGACGAGCAGGGCGGGACTCCACTGGCGCGCGCTGCCAAGCTTGCCGAACTGGGAGAAGGAGCCAGCCCCTTCGATGTTGAACTTGGGAGGGACGCCGATTTCGAGCTCGGCTGCGAGGTGATCCGTGATGAAGTAGCCTACGCTCAGGCCAAGCGTGTCGGATTGGTCGATCGAGGCGCCGGTCCCCGCCACCGGTGTGTTCACGGGGGCGCCGCCGATGCTGACGACCTGCAGTGGATCGCTCGAAGATTGAGGTGAAAAATGGAACCAACCCGTTGCAGCGTAGAACGTCCCGGCCGATTGTGCGTGTGCAGCCGTTGCGCATACGAGTGCCGCAACCGCCCCCGTGATGGCCTGTTGTAATTTCATATGTCTTCCTCCATAAAAGGCCCGCCTATTATGAGTAGAAGGTTTCACACAAACCAAGCGCGCGCGCTAGAGCATTCTCCCTAAGCGTTGCGTGCTCGCGGCACCAGTCGCATTCGGCCGTTGCGAACGCTTGCGCGGCGCTTCGCCTTCGGGTACTCACCAACGAACTCACGGAATCCAGCATGGCACGGCTTGCACGTCTTTACGTCCCTGAACAGCCGCAGCACGTCATACTGCGCGGCCTCGATCAGCAGCCCGCCTTCGTCGACGAACAGGACTACGAGTTGTTCGTCGATTGCCTGAAAGCCGCGTCGCGCGATCATCGCCTCGCGGTTCACGCTTATGTGCTGATGCCGGGCGCGGTTCAACTGCTCGTCACGCCGAGCGACGAATCGAGCTTGCCCAAGGCGATGCAGGCCGTCGGCAGGCGCTACGTCGCGCACTTCAATCGCCGCTACTCGCGGCGCGGCACATTGTGGGAAGGGCGCTATCGGGCGACGGTCATCGAGGGCGAGCGGTACTTTCTGCTCGCCAGCCGGGTGATCGAACTTTGCCCCGTGCGCGAGCATCTCGTCACGGCGGCCGAAGATTACCGATGGTCCAGCTATCGGCATCACATCGGACTCACCGTCGATAGCCTCGTCACCGATCACCCGCTTTACTGGTCGCTCGGCAATACGCCGTTCGAGCGACAGCGCGCGTACAAGGATCTGTGCGAACAGCCGCTCGACGAGCGCGAGGCGAACGAGCTTCAACAGGCCACTTTGAAAGGGTGGGTGCTCGGCGGAGACACCTATCGGGAGTGGGCCGCGCGCGCCGCGAACCGCCGCGTTTCGCCTTTGCCGCGCGGCCGGCCCAGGAAGGTCCGCGAAGTCACTCCGCATAAGGCGCAGCAGTAGCGCTGGTTGCCGCCCCATCCTTGGCGCCAGGGGGCGATCGGCCGCCCGCGGTTGAGCGGGGGCGGGCTGGGGCGAAGCCGCAAGCAAGCGAGAACGGCAGGAGAGATGCCGTTTTCTTTTGCACTGATTTGATATGGAACCAATAAAAAGGCACCAACCGAGTGCGCCGCACAAATTAGTTCCATATCAAGCGATTTTTGTTGCTATTCCTTTGATTCGTCGCGTATATTCCGATTTCCGGCGGTTCAGGGCAGCATGCCCGTCGGCGGCGCCCAGTGCGCGTGCCGCCAGAACCGAGAGAAGCCCTTATGCGAACGGCCAAGCCCGGCCCCCAATAGACGGTGTCCCCATGAACGATCAGCAACCGATTCTTTCGGTCCCCGCCGCGCAGGGTCTGTACGATCCGCGCAACGAACACGATGCCTGCGGCGTCGGTTTTGTCGCCCATATCAAGGGTCGGAAGAGCCACGAGATCATTCAGCAAGGGCTCAAGATCCTCGAGAATCTCGATCATCGGGGCGCGGTCGGTGCCGACGCGCTGATGGGCGACGGCGCCGGCATTCTGATCCAGGTGCCGGACGCCTTTTATCGCGAGGAAATGGCTCGCCAGGGCGTGACGTTGCCGCCGGCGGGCGAGTATGGCGTTGGCATGATCTTTTTGCCCAAGGAGCACGCCTCGCGGCTCGCTTGCGAGCAGGAGCTCGAGCGCACGGTCAAGGCCGAGGGGCAGGTGGTGCTCGGCTGGCGCGACGTGCCGGTCGATCACGCAATGCCGATCTCGCCGACCGTCAAGGCGACGGAGCCCGTCATCCGCCAGATCTTCATCGGGCGTGGTCGCGACATCATGGTGACCGATGCGCTCGAACGTAAGCTCTACATCATTCGGAAAACGGCGAGCCACCGTATCCAGGCGCTCAAGCTCAAGCACGGCAAGGAATACTTCGTGCCGTCGATGTCGGCGCGCACGGTCGTCTACAAGGGCTTGCTGCTCGCGGGCCAGGTCGGCGTCTACTACCGCGACCTTCAGGACGAGCGGGTCGTCTCGGCCCTTGCGCTCGTGCACCAGCGTTTCTCCACGAACACGTTCCCGGCGTGGGAGCTTGCCCACCCGTACCGGATGATCGCGCACAACGGCGAGATCAACACGGTCAAGGGCAACGTCAACTGGCTCAATGCGCGCACCGGCGCGATTGCGAGCGCCGTGCTCGGCGACGACCTGCCGAAGCTCTGGCCGCTGATCTATCCGGGCCAGTCCGACACGGCGTCTTTCGACAACTGTCTCGAACTGCTCGTGATGGCGGGCTATCCGCTCGTGCACGCCATGATGATGATGATTCCGGAAGCGTGGGAACAGCACACGCTGATGGACGAGAACCGGCGCGCATTCTACGAGTACCACGCGGCGATGATGGAGCCGTGGGACGGTCCGGCGGCGATCGCATTCACCGATGGGCGGCAGATCGGCGCGACGCTCGACCGTAACGGCTTGCGTCCGGCGCGCTACATCATCACGGAGGACGACCTCGTCATCATGGCGTCGGAGTCGGGCGTGTTGCCGATTCCCGAATCGAAGATCGTCAAGAAGTGGCGCCTTCAGCCGGGCAAGATGTTCCTCATCGACATGGAACATGGCCGCATCATCGGCGACAAGGAACTCAAGGACAACCTCGCCAACGCCAAGCCCTACAAGAGCTGGATCGACGCGGTGCGCATCAAGCTCGACGAGATCGAGCCGAAGCCCGAGGATGTGGCGACGGAACGCCGCGAGGCCGCGGCCCTGCTCGATCGCCAGCAGGCGTTCGGCTATACGCAGGAAGACGTCAAGTTCCTGATGGCGCCCATGGCGCAGCAGGGCGAGGAGGCGATCGGCTCGATGGGCAACGACTCGCCGCTCGCCGTGATGTCGAACAAGAACAAGACGCTCTACCACTATTTCAAGCAGCTTTTCGCGCAGGTCACGAACCCGCCGATCGATCCGATCCGCGAGAACATGGTCATGTCGCTGGTATCGTTCGTCGGACCGAAGCCGAACCTGCTCGACACGAACAACATCAACCCGCCGATGCGCCTCGAAGTGTCGCAGCCCGTGCTCGACTTCAAGGACATCGCGAAAATCCGCGCGATCGATCAGTACACGGGCGGCAAATTCAGCTCGTACGAGCTCAACATCTGCTATCCGGTGGCCTGGGGCAAGGAAGGCATCGAGGCGCGGCTCGCCTCGCTTTGCGCCGAGGCGGTCGACGCTGTCAAGTCGGGCTACAACATGCTGATCGTGTCCGATCGGCGCGTGGACCATGACAACGTCGCGATTCCGGCGCTGCTCGCGACGGCGGCCATTCACACGCATCTGGTGACGCAGGGGCTGCGTACGAGCACGGGTCTCGTCGTCGAGACCGGTTCGGCTCGTGAAGTGCATCACTTCGCGCTGCTCGCCGGCTACGGTGCCGAAGCGGTCCATCCGTACCTTGCGATGGAAACGCTCTCGCAGATGGCGCAAGGCATGAAGGGCGATCTCTCGCCCGAGAAGGCCGTCTACAACTTCACGAAAGCGATCGGCAAGGGCCTGCAAAAGGTCATGTCGAAGATGGGCATCTCGACCTACATGTCGTACACGGGTGCGCAGATTTTCGAGGCGGTCGGCCTGGCGAGCGATATCGTCGAGAAATACTTCAAGGGCACGGCTTCGAAGGTGGGCGGCATCGGGCTTTTCGACGTGGCGGAGGAAGCCATTCGCCTGCATCGCGACGCATTCGGCGACAACCCGGTGCTCGCGGGCATGCTCGACGCGGGCGGCGAGTATGCTTATCGCGTGCGCGGCGAAGATCACATGTGGACCCCCGATGCGATCGCGAAGCTGCAGCATTCGACGCGCAGCAACTCGTATCAGACCTACAAGGAATACGCACATCTGATCAACGATCAGACGCGCCGTCACATGACGTTCCGCGGGCTGTTCGAGTTCAAGGTCGACCCGTCGAAGGCCATTCCGATCGACGAAGTCGAATCGGCCAAGGACATCGTCAGGCGCTTCGCCACGGGTGCGATGTCGCTCGGCTCGATCAGCACGGAAGCGCATGCGACGCTTGCGGTCGCGATGAACCGCATCGGCGGCAAGTCGAACACGGGCGAGGGCGGCGAAGACGAGAACCGCTACCGCAACGAGCTGCGCGGCATCCCGATCAAGAACGGCGATACACTCGCCTCGGTGATCGGACCGGAAGTCGTGCGCGACATTCCGCTCAAGGATGGCGACTCGTTGCGCTCGAAGATCAAGCAGGTCGCGTCGGGCCGGTTCGGCGTGACGGCGGAGTATCTCGCATCGGCCGACCAGATCCAGATCAAGATGGCGCAGGGCGCCAAGCCCGGCGAAGGCGGCCAGCTCCCCGGCCACAAGGTCTCCGAGTACATCGGCAAACTGCGTTACTCGGTGCCCGGCGTGGGTCTCATTTCGCCGCCGCCGCACCATGACATCTATTCGATCGAGGATCTGGCTCAGCTCATTCACGACCTGAAGAACGCGAACCCGTCGGCGAGCATCTCGGTCAAGCTCGTATCGGAAGTGGGTGTCGGTACGGTCGCCGCGGGTGTGGCCAAGGCGAAAGCCGATCACGTCGTGATCGCCGGCCATGACGGCGGCACGGGCGCATCGCCGCTTTCGTCGGTCAAGCACGCCGGCACGCCGTGGGAACTCGGGCTGGCCGAGACCCAGCAGACGCTCGTGCTGAACCGGCTGCGCGGGCGCATTCGCGTGCAGGCCGACGGCCAGATGAAGACGGGCCGCGACGTCGTGATCGGCGCGCTGCTCGGCGCCGACGAATTCGGCTTCGCGACGGCGCCGCTCGTCGTCGAGGGCTGCATCATGATGCGCAAGTGCCATCTGAATACCTGCCCGGTCGGCGTCGCGACGCAGGATCCGGTGCTGCGCGCGAAGTTCCAGGGCCAGCCCGAGCATGTCGTCAACTACTTCTTCTTCGTGGCTGAAGAGGTGCGCGAAATCATGGCGCAGCTCGGCATTCGCACGTTCGACGACCTGATCGGCCGTGCCGACCTGCTCGACATGAAAAAGGGCATCGAGCACTGGAAGGCGAAGGGGCTCGATTTCTCGAACGTGTTCTATCAGCCGCGCGTGGCGGCGGAGATCGCGCGCCGCCATGTCGACGAGCAGGATCATGGCCTTGCGAAGGCGCTCGATCACACGCTGATCGAGAAGGCCCGTGCCGCGATCGACAAGGGCGAGCACGTCTCGTTCATTCAGCCGGTGCGCAACGTCAATCGCAGCGTCGGTGCGATGCTCTCGGGCACGATCGCGAAGAAGCACGGTCACGACGGACTGCCCGACGATACGATCCACATCCAGCTCAAAGGCACGGCTGGTCAGAGCTTCGGTGCATTCCTCGCGCGCGGCGTCACGCTGGATCTCGTCGGCGACGGCAACGACTATGTCGGCAAGGGCCTTTCCGGCGGTCGCATCATCATTCGCCCGACGAACGATTTCCGCGGCAAGTCCGAGGAAAACATCATCTGCGGCAACACCGTGATGTACGGTGCGATCGAGGGCGAGGCCTATCTGCGCGGCGTCGCGGGCGAGCGTTTTTGCGTGCGTAACTCGGGGGCGAGCGCCGTCGTCGAGGGCACCGGCGATCACGGCTGCGAATACATGACGGGCGGAACCGTCGTCGTGCTGGGCGAAACCGGCCGCAACTTCGCGGCAGGCATGTCGGGCGGCGTGGCGTTCGTCTACGATCCCGACGGCACGTTCCCCGCCAAGTGCAACAAGTCGATGGTCGCGCTGGAGCCGGTGCTGCAGCAGGCCGAGCAGGAGCGCACCGTCGATCGCGCGCTCTGGCATACGGGCGTCACCGACGAAGCATTGCTCAAGGGGCTCGTCGAGCGCCACTTCCAGTTCACCGGCTCGCCGCGCGCGAAGTCGCTGCTCGAGGAATGGGATACCTCGCGCCGCCACTTCGTGAAGGTCTTCCCGACCGAGTACAAGCGCGCACTGGGCGAACTGGGTGCGAAGAAGGCCGCCAAGGAAGCGCTTGCGGCATGAGGCTCGGAGGCTTGGGCCTCGCGTGTTGCGAGGCCCGCCGAACGATGAATTGAGTACGACGACCAAGATTAGAGAAGAGACCCCATGGGCAAGGCAACCGGTTTTCTCGAGTATCAGCGCCTCCACGAAGCGTATGAAGCGCCGCTCGCGCGTTTGAAGCATTACAAGGAGTTCGTGCTCGCGCTCAGCGACGAGGACGCGAAGATTCAGGGCGCACGGTGTATGGACTGCGGCATTCCGTTTTGCAACAACGGCTGCCCCGTGAACAACATCATTCCCGACTTCAACGATCTCGTTTATCGCCAGGACTGGCGGCAGGCGATCGAAGTCCTGCATTCGACCAACAACTTCCCCGAGTTCACGGGACGCATCTGCCCGGCACCGTGCGAAGCGGCCTGCACGCTCGGCATCAATGCGGATCCTGTCGGGATCAAGTCGATCGAGCACGCGATCATCGACAAGGCCTGGGCCGAGGGTTGGGTCGAGCCGCAGCCGCCGAAGAAAAAGACCGGCAAGAAGGTTGCCGTGGTCGGCTCCGGGCCGGCCGGCCTGGCGGCTGCGCAGCAGCTCGCCCGCGCGGGGCACGACGTGACGGTGTTCGAAAAGAACGATCGCATCGGCGGGTTGCTGCGCTATGGCATTCCCGATTTCAAGCTCGAAAAGTGGCTGATCGATCGCCGCATGCGCCAGATGGAAGCCGAGGGCGTGACGTTCCGCGCCAATGTCTTCATCGGCAAGGACCCGTTGCCGTCTCACATCGGCAATACGGCCAAGGAGACGATTACGCCCGATGAGCTGAAAGAGCGCTTCGACGCCATCGTCGTGGCCGGCGGCTCCGAAACGCCGCGCGATTTGCCGGTACCGGGGCGCGAACTCGCCGGCGTTCATTTCGCGATGGAGTTTCTGCCGCAGCAGAACAAGGTCAACGCCGGCGACAAGGTGGCGGACCAGATCAGCGCGAAAGGCAAACACGTCATCGTGATCGGCGGCGGCGATACGGGTTCCGACTGCGTCGGCACCTCGAACCGTCACGGCGCGAAGAGCGTGACCCAGTTCGAGCTGCTGCCGCAGCCGCCCGAAACCGAAAACAAGCCGCTCGTCTGGCCGTATTGGCCGGTCAAGCTGCGGTCTTCGTCGTCGCACGAAGAGGGTTGCGAGCGCGACTGGTCCGTCGCGACCAAGCGGCTCGAAGGCAAGAACGGCAAGGTCGAGAAGCTTATCGCGGCGCGTGTCGAATGGAAGGACGGCAAGATGCAGGAAGTGCCGGGTTCGGAGTTCGAACTGAAGGCCGATCTCGTGCTGCTGGCCATGGGCTTCACGCAGCCCGTCGCACCCGTGCTCGAAGCGTTGGGCGTCGAGAAGGATGCGCGCGGCAACGTGCGCGCGGCGACGGAAGGCGAGCGAGCCTACTACACGTCGGCGGACAAGGTGTTTGCCGCAGGCGATATGCGCCGCGGGCAGTCGCTCGTCGTCTGGGCGATTCGCGAGGGCCGGCAATGCGCACGCTCGGTCGACGCCTACCTGATGGGCAGCTCCGAGCTGCCCCGCTGACGGGCGGCGCGCATTCGCCGCGCGTGGAAGCGATGCCGGTTGCACCGCAGGACGCGGATGCGGATTGGCATCGCACTTTCATTGCGCTCGTGCCCGATGCGCCCACGCGCAGTGAGTGGGAAGCATTCGGCATCGGCGAAGATATGATCGGTCGCCGCGTTGCGGCGGATCAGCTTCATTTGACGCTGGCCTTTCTCGGGTCCATCCCGCGCGAGCGCGGGCTTGCGCTTGCGGCGGGGCTGGCCTCGACCGTGACCGCGCTTCCCGCGCTGAAGATCGAGCGTTTCGCATATTGGCCGAATCCTGCCCATCCCCGCCTTGCGGTACTGACGTTCGAGTGTCCGCAGCCGCTCGTCGAGTTGGCGGCGAACGTACGCGGGCTCGTTCGCAGCCTCGGTCTGCCCATCGACGATCATCGCCCGTTTCGTCCGCACGTCACGCTCGCGCGCTTGCCGCGCCATAGCCGGCCGGTATCGCCCGAAGCCCTGCTCGCGGGGGAGCAGTCCGCTCTCGCATTGCCGGCGTCGCGTTTCGCCACCCTGATGCTTTACTCGAGCACGCTCGAGCGCAGCGGCGCGCAGTATCGGCCGCTCGCCGCTCTCGACGTACCCGCGGCGCCTTCAGATTGAGGCAGGCCGGCGCGGACGCGTCATGCCACCGCCCGCTCGCCCGCGCGTTCGATGAAAAGCGTATGGTCGTGAAAACCCGTGATGGACTCGCGATGCGCAACGCTCACGATCGCCGTTTGCGGCAGGCGTTCGTGGAACAGCCGGTAGACATTCGATTCGTTCTCGGGATCGAGTCCGCTCGTCGCTTCGTCGAGGAAAAGAAAGTCCGGCTTGTGCAGCAGCACGCGCGCGGCTGCGAGCCGCTGCTGCTCGCCGGGAGACAGCACGCGCGTCCAATGCGCCGATTCGCCGAGACGCCCGATGTAATCTTCGAGCCGGCAACTGACGAGCACCTCGCGACAGGCATTCTCGGTGAAGGTGTCCGCGGCGGCGGGGTAGGCGAGTGCGGCTTTCAATGTACCGATGGGCAGATAGCTTTGCTGCGGCAGGAACATCGTGCGCGCGCCGACGGGTACGTCGATACTGCCCTCGCCGAAGGGCCACAGGCCGGCGAAGGCGCGCAACAGTGTGCTCTTGCCCGAACCCGATGCACCGCGCACGAGCCAGCGGGCGCCCGGCTCGATGACGATGTCGCCGATCGTCGCGAGCGGCGTCCCGTTCGGCAGCGCAAGTTCGAGATCGTGCGTGCTCAGCGCGCTTGCATCGACGTAGTGCAGATTGATGCCGCCATGTGCGGTGGCGGGCGAGACCGATTCGCGCAGATGCGTGCTTTGCACGACGCGGCTGAATTCGCGCAACCGGTTGACGGTGGCGCGCCATTCGACGAGCGACGAGTAATTGTTGATGAACCATGAGAGCGAGCCGCTGACCGTGCCGAAAGCGTCCGCGATCTGCGTCAGCACCCCGAACGTGAACGCACCGGCGAAATAGCGCGGCGATGCGACGATGTACGGAAAAATGATGGCCGCCTGCCCATAAAAATTCGTGACGAAATTGAGGCGCCGCGTGTACGTCATGATGCGCCACCAGTTGTCGCGGATCCTCGCGAAGATGTTTTGCGCGTTGCCCTCTTCGGTTCGAACACCGTCGTATAGCGCGATCTGCTCCGAGTTCTCGCGCACGCGAATGAGTCCGTAACGGAAGTCGGCTTCGACGCGCTGCTGCTGATAATTGATCGAAACGAGCGGATGCCCAACCTTATGCATCAGGTACGAGCCGCCGATCGCATAGATCACTGCCGCCCAGACCATATAACCAGGCACGGTCCATGCCGAGCCGGCGAAATGGAAGTTCAGCGCGCCGCCGATCGTCCAGAGGATGGTGATGAACGAGACCAGCGTAACGACTGTCGATAACAGGCCGAGCGACAGATCGAGCGTGTTGGTGGCGAGCGATTGCAGATCGTCGCTGATCCGTTGGTCGGGGTTGTCAGCGAGTCGATCGCGTTCGATACGGTAGAACGCGAGGTCGCCAAGCCAAGTCTTCAGATAGCGGTTCGTCAACCACTGGCGCCAACGGAACCCGAGCATTTGCCGCAGGTAGGTACGATAGACGGCCAACGTGATGAACACGAAGGCCGCAACGGTGAATTGGATCAGCAACTGCCAAAAATGCGGGCTGTCTTTCGCCACCATCGCATTGTTGAACTTCGCGTACCACTGGTTGATCCAGACGTTGAATCCGACGATCGTCAGGTTGATGAGGATGATCGTCACCAACAAACCCCAGGCGGCCTTCCAATCCTCCGAGACCCAGTACGGTTTGATGAGCCCCCAGGCCGAGGTCGACGAGGGTTGGGGCGGCGCACCGTTGCGGGCAGGGACGGGATTGAGAGATGAGGCAGTCATAGGTCTTCCGAACGGTGTTTCCGAATCAGTTGCGCCAGCCGACGGCAGGCGTACGGGCGCTTCGACGATGCGCGGCACGGTACGCGGTTACCGCGGATTCTTGCGCGGAGCGCTTAAGCGAGTCTTAATGGCGGCGGCCCGCGCGTTCCATGCCTGGTATCGCACACCGACACCGACCGTGCGCGTGGTTGGCGAAAAGCAAAAGCGTGTCACCCGCGTGCCGCGATCGGACATTGTGCCAGAGAGCGGTGAGCCAACCTTTCGCGCAGCGTCCGAGCGCAAAAAAGGGCGCGTTGGCGGCGCCGCGTCATTGCGCCGCGTTTGCGGCCGCTCGCGCTTTTATGGTCTAATGGCCGCGACGAAACAGGGGTGCTTCGCTGGAAGTGGATAGGGTTCGAGCTGTTCGGACCGTTCCGTGGCGAGGCTGAGAGAGACCCTTCGCACCCGATCCGGGTAATACCGGCGCGGGAAGTTTCAGGAACACGCTTATAGCGTGGGATGCCGTGTCGCGGCATCTTTTTCTCCGCCGAAAGCATCGGTTGCGTCGATGCCGCCGGCCGGCCTCACCCGCCGGTTTCGTCCTTGGGTACGCGCAGTTCGCCGTACAGAAAGGATCGATCCGATGAGCGTTCAATCTTCAGTCGTTGTTTCAGGAATCCCCGATTTCGCCGTGCTCGGCGGCGGGCTCGCCGGCCGGCTAGTGGCCTGGCAACTCGCGGGCGAGGGGCACCGCGTCGCGCTCTACGAGCGCGGCGACGCGTCGGGGACGGCCTCGGCGGCCTGGGTCGCCGCCGCCATGCTGGCGCCGCTGGCCGAGGCCGCGAGCGCCGAGCCGCTCATCGTCGAGCTCGGCCAAGCCTCGCTCGACGCCTGGCCACGGATCCTTGCCGCGCTGCCGGCACCGGTCTTTTTCCAGCGCAACGGCACACTCGTGGTCTGGCACCGTAACGATCGGCCCGAAGCGGCGCTGCTCGAACGGCGCGTGCACGCCAACGCGCCGCGCACGCTCCCGGGCGGCAGCCGCGTTGCGACGCTCGATGCCGCGCAGCTCGCGGCAGCCGAGCCCGCGCTGGCCGGCCGCTTTGGTCAGGGGCTGCTGCTGCCCGACGAGGGCCAGCTTGACAACCGCCAGACGCTGGCCGCGCTGGCCGCGGGGCTGAACGAGCGCGGGGTGGACGCGCACTGGAACACCGCCGTCGACGAGGCGGCGCGGCCGAGCGCGCGAATCACGATCGATTGCCGCGGGCTCGGCGCGAAGGCGGCGTTGCCCTCGCTGCGTGGCATTCGCGGCGAAGTCGCGCGCGTGCATGCGCCCGGTATCGCGCTGACGCGCCCCGTTCGCATGCTTCATCCGCGCTATCCGATCTACATTGCGCCGAAGGAACACGATCTGTTCGTGATCGGCGCCACGGAAATCGAAGGCGAGGACCGCTCGCCGATGAGCGTGCGCTCCGCGCTCGAGCTGCTGAGCGCGGCGTTTGCCGTGCATCCGGCGTTCGGCGAGGCGCGCATTCTGGAACTCAACACGCAATGCCGTCCCACGCTGCCCGATCACCTCCCTTCGATCGTCTGGGACGGTGCGAGTACCCTCGCCGTCAACGGTCTTTACCGGCACGGCTTCATGATTGCCCCCGAAGTGGCGAGTACAGCGACCGGACTGGCCACCGCGCTGCTGAGCGGCCGTGTCGCCGATGCGGAAGGCTTTGGGCAATGGCGCAGCGAAGCGCGCTGGGCGCCCATGCTGCATCTCGCGGGCGAGCGTGCGGCGCTTGCGATATGAGCACGATGACGCGTACCCCACAGGAAAAGACCGAGCAACTCCATCGTCGGACCGTTCGAATCATGGAAATTCAGATCAATCAGAAGTCTCTTTCCCTTCCCGACGGCGCGACCGTAGCCGATGCGCTCGCCGCGTTCGGCGCGCGGCCGCCGTTCGCCGTCGCGCTCAACGGGCAGTTCGTCGCACGCACGCAGCATCCCGAGCGCGCGCTCAACGCCGGCGATAAGCTCGATATCGTGCATCCCGTCGCGGGCGGCTGATGACCTTTTTGCCGCTAACATCCATTACGTCTTGAGGATCTTGCGATGATTTCCGCTTCCGCCGCCGATTCGCTCACGCTCTACGGCACCGCTTTTGCCAGCCGTGTGCTGCTGGGTACGTCGCGCTATCCGTCGCTGCGCGCGCTGTCCGATTCGATCGAAGCAGCGCGACCCGGCATGGTCACCGTGGCGCTGCGGCGCCAGATGCAGGCCGAGACCGCCGAGGCCGGCTTTTTCGATTTGCTCAAACGCCACGCTGTGCCGCTGTTGCCGAATACGGCCGGGTGCCAGACGGTCGACGAAGCCGTGACGACTGCGCACATGGCCCGCGAGGTGTTCGAAACGGATTGGATCAAGCTCGAGGTGATCGGCGACGACTACACGCTGCAGCCCGACCCGCTGGCGCTGATCGAAGCCGCGGCCCGGCTCGTGAAGGACGGCTTCAAGGTGCTGCCGTACTGCACGGAGGACCTGGTCATCGCCCGGCGTCTGATCGATGCGGGCTGCGAGGCGTTGATGCCGTGGGGCGCGCCGATCGGAACCGGCAAGGGCATCGTCAATCCTTATGGGCTTCGCACGCTGCGTCAGCGACTGCGGGACGTGCCGCTCATCGTCGATGCGGGACTCGGCGTGCCGTCGCACGCGTGCCAGGTCATGGAATGGGGCTTCGACGGTGTGCTGCTCAATACCGCTGTCTCGCAGGCGACCGAGCCGGCCGTCATGGCGCGCGCATTCGCGATGGCCGCCGAGGCCGGGCGGGCCGCGTATCTCGCCGGTCCGATGGACGAGCGCGATAGCGCGCAGGCGAGCACGCCGGTGGTCGGCATGCCGTTCTGGCACCAGGATCAAGGCTGAGGCATCGCATATGAGCCGTACGCTTGCGTTCGCGGATCGTGAAATCTTCTGGCCACCCGCCGACGAACTGGTCGAAGCGGCCGAGCGTATCCGCGCGCGCCTCGGCGAATGGCCGCGTGGGGAGGCGCTCTGGCGGATCTGTCTGACGCCGCCCGATGCGCCCGGCGCGGGCGATTTGATCGTCGCCGCGGTGGAGGAAAGCGGCGCTGCGCCGGCCCAGTCCGAGTGGCTCGCTGCCGGCGCAGGGGTGATCGAGACGTCGGCCGATTGCGCCTGTTTAGTGTTGGGCGAGGCGCGCTATCCGCTCTCGGGCACCCTCGCCGAAGACTGGCTCGCCGCGCTCGCGAGCTTCCTCGATTGCGGCTTCGCCCCGCACGACGCGCTCGTATTGGCCATGGCGTGGCGCGACGGCGACGAAACGCGCGGCGACGATGCGTGGCCCGACCAACTCGACCGTTTTCCGCGCGTTCGCGCGCTACCGCCCGCGCCGACGCAGCGCTTCGCTGATTGCCCGTCGCGGCTCGGCCTGTATGCGGTCGTGCCGAGCGCCGAATGGGTGGAGCGCGTCGCGGCCCTCGGTGTACGCACCATCCAGTTGCGGGTCAAGGATGCCCCGGCGGCGCGGCTCGCCAACGAGATCGCAAAGAGCGTCGAAGCTGGGCAGCGCCACGGCGCGCGCGTTTTCATCAACGATCACTGGCGCGAAGCGATCGCAGCGGGGGCGTACGGCGTCCATCTGGGGCAGGAGGATCTCGATACCGCCGAGCTGGGCGCGATCGCGTCCGCGGGTTTGCGGCTTGGACTGTCGACGCACGGCTACTACGAGATGCTGCGGGCGCTGCACTATGCGCCGAGCTACCTCGCTTTCGGCGCGGTTTTTCCGACGGCGACGAAGACAGTGGCGAGCGCGCCACAAGGCCTCGCGCGGCTCGCGCGCTATGCGCGGGTGATCGGCCCGAAGGTGCCCCTCGTCGCGATCGGCGGCATCACGCGCGACACGCTTGCCGCCGTGCTCGATACGGGCGTGGGCAGCGCGGCCGTCGTGAGCGCCGTGACGGGGGCGCCCGACCTGGCCGAGGCCGTGGCCGCGCTCGAGCGAATTTTTGCCGACCGGTGAGCGTTTTGCACTTGGAAAGTTGGGTGTCACGGCAACGTTCTCGCTGAGGCCCTATAATTCGGCTTCCGCGTAAAAGGAGCCGCCGCTTCGTGCCGCCTACATCCGCTGAGCCCATTCTCGAGCTGCGTAACGTCGATTTCGGCTATGACGAGGATCGTCTCGTCCTTGCGAACCTGAACATGCGCTTCATGCGCGGGCAGGTTGTCGCCGTCATGGGCGGCTCGGGCTGCGGCAAGACTACCGTGCTGCGCCTGATCGGCGGGCTCGAGCGAGCTCGCCGAGGCGAGGTGCTGTTCCACGGGCGGGACATGGGCAAGGAGAGCCGGGAAGGCCTTTACGCCTTGCGCCGCAAGATGGGCATGCTGTTCCAATTCGGTGCGCTTTTCACCGATATGTCGGTGTTCGAAAACGTCGCGTTCGCGTTGCGCGAGCACACCGATCTGCCCGAAGCGTTGATTCGCGATCTGGTTCTCATGAAGCTCAACGCTGTGGGCCTGCGCGGCGCGCGCGATCTCGCGCCATCGCAGATCTCGGGCGGCATGGCGCGGCGCGTGGCGCTTGCGCGCGCAATCGCGCTCGATCCGGAGCTGATGATGTACGACGAGCCGTTCGCCGGCCTCGACCCGATTTCGCTCGGCATCACGGCCAATCTCATCCGTACGTTGAACCGGGCGCTCGGTGCCACCTCGATTCTCGTGACGCACGATGTCCCCGAATCGTTCGCCATTGCCGATTACGTCTACTTTCTGTCGAACGGCGCGGTGCTTGCCCAAGGAACGCCGGCCGAGCTGCGGGAGTCGGTCGACCCCTCGGTGCGGCAGTTCATCGACGGTGCGCCCGACGGCCCGTTTCGCTTTCACTATCCGACGCAAACGCCGCTCGATGCGGATTTTGGCCTCGGCGGAGGACGCGCATGATTGGTGCAATTGGAACGTTGGGGCACTGGGTGCTCGCGGGCATCGCGCGCGCCGGTTATGCCACTCGCATGTTCGTTCGCCTCGTGCTCGAGTTTTTCGCGCTCGTGCGCCGGCCCAACCTCGTCATCAAGCAGATTCTGTTCGTCGGCAATTATTCGCTCGTCATCATCGGGGTTTCCGGGCTCTTCGTCGGCTTCGTGCTGGGCCTGCAGGGCTATTACACGCTCAATCGCTATGGTTCCGAGCAGGCGCTCGGACTGCTCGTCGCGCTGTCGCTGGTGCGCGAACTGGGTCCCGTCGTGACGGCGCTGCTGTTTGCGGGCCGCGCGGGCACCTCGCTGACCGCGGAAATCGGTCTCATGAAGGCGGGCGAGCAGCTGACAGCGCTCGAAATGATGGCCATCGATCCACTCGCGAACGTCGTTGCGCCGCGCATGTGGGCGGGCATCATCGCCATGCCGATACTCGCCGCGATCTTCAGCGCCGTCGGCATTTTCGGCGGCTATGTCGTAGGTGTGCTGATGATCGGCGTCGATTCGGGCGCCTTCTGGTCGCAGATGCAAGGCGGGGTGCAAGTCTGGGCGGACGTCGGCAACGGCGTCGTCAAAAGCGTGGTGTTCGGCTTTGCCGTCACATTCATCGCGCTGTTTCAAGGCTATGAGGCAAAAGCGACCCCCGAAGGGGTCTCGCGGGCGACCACCCGTACAGTCGTCTACGCCTCGCTCGCCGTACTCGGACTCGATTTTCTGCTGACGGCGTTGATGTTCAACTGACGCAGTCCAAATTGCACCGCTGGCACGATTGGCGCCTGCGCGAGCGCGCTTCTTTTGGGATGACGATGAAAAAGACTGTTCTCGACTTCTGGGTCGGTTTGTTCGTGGTGCTCGGTTTCATCGCGCTGCTGTTCCTGGCGCTGAAGGCCGGCAATATGAGCTCACTCTCGTTTCAGCCGACGTACCCCGTGAAGCTCAAGTTCGACAATATCGGCGGGCTCAAGGTACGCGCGCCGGTGAAAAGCGCCGGTGTCGTCGTCGGACGCGTGACGTCGATCGGGTTCGACACGAATACCTATCAGGCGCTCGTCACGATCGACCTCGACAAGCAATTCGCGTTTCCGAAGGACACGTCGGCGAAGATTCAGACCTCCGGTCTGCTCGGAGAGCAGTACATCGGCCTGGAGCCGGGCGGCGACACCGAAATGCTGAAAGCCGGCGATACGATCACGATGACGCAATCGGCCCTCGTGCTCGAGAATCTGATCGGCCAGTTTCTCTATGGCAAGGCGGCCGATGCGGGCGGTGCCAAAACGGCACCTGCGCCGGCCGCCGCGCCTGCAGCTCCTACCAACTTGCCCGCAGCTCCCGCGGCATCCGCCACGGCGCCGGCCAGTGCCGCGGCGTCCGGGGCGGGCGGTTGACGCGAACCTTTGACGCGGGCGGCAATGTGCTGCCCGGGACCGATCATCACGGAGAACAATAATGCAGACCACGCGCGCCAAAAACGTGACGCTGGCAATAGCGGTGGCGATGCTCGCCGGGTGTGCGTCGGTTCCGACGCCCACCCCGGGCGACCCACTGGAGAGCGTGAATCGCGGCGTGTTCAAGTTCAACGATACGCTCGACACCTATGCGTTGAAGCCGGTAGCGAAGGGCTACCAGCAGGTCGTGCCGGAACCGGTGCGCAGGAGTGTTACGAACTTCTTCTCGAACATCGGCGATGTCTATATCGCCGCGAACGAGTTGCTGCAGCTGAAAATCGCGGACGGCGTCGGCGACATCATGCGTGTGACGATCAACACGCTGTTCGGCGTGGGCGGCCTGTTCGATGTCGCGACGCTGGCGAAGCTGCCCAAGCATGCCGCGGACTTCGGGATCACGCTCGGGCATTATGGCGTCCCGTCGGGTCCGTACCTCGTCCTGCCGTTGCTGGGGCCCAGCACGGTGCGCGATGCAACGGGCCTCGTCGTCGATTACTATGGCAATCCGCTGACGTACGTGCAGCCGTCTTCAGTGAGCTGGGCGCTGTATGGACTGAATCTCGTCAATACGCGCGCCAACTTGCTGACGACGGTCGACGTGCTGTCGGGCGCCGCGCTCGACAAGTATTCGTTCGTTCGCAATGCGTATCTCCAGCGGCGCCGCTTCCTGATCACGGGTGGCGACGGCGACGGTGCCCAACTGCCGAACTACGATCAGTCGCTGCCGAAGTACGACGACGATGGCGCGGCG
>NZ_JBMRBK010000019.1:0-10275 GCF_057351765.1 Trinickia sp.
CGGAAGCCGATCCGGTGCTCTACCACGGTCCGGGCAAGTTCAATCCGGCCGAGGGCATCAAGCCGTCCACCGCGCCGAGCAAGAAGACCTATACGCAAGTGTTCGGGGAGTGGCTGTGCGATGCGGCGGAACTCGATTCGCGCGTGGTCGGCATTACGCCCGCGATGCGCGAGGGCTCGGGCCTCGTCGAGTTCGAAAAGCGCTTTCCGGACCGCTATTTCGATGTCGGCATTGCCGAGCAGCATGCAGTGACGTTTGCAGGGGGGATGGCTGTCGAGGGTATGAAGCCCGTGGTCGCCATTTATTCGACGTTCCTCCAGCGCGGCTACGATCAACTGATCCACGACGTTGCGTTGCAGAACCTGCCGGTGGTGTTCGCGATCGACCGCGCCGGCCTCGTCGGTGCCGATGGCGCGACGCACGCGGGCGCTTACGACCTGGCATTCCTGCGCTGCATCCCGAACATGACGGTGATGGCGCCCGCCGACGAGAACGAGTGCCGGCAGATGCTCTACACGGCGCTGCAGCAGCCGAACCCGACGGCCGTGCGGTATCCGCGCGGCGCGGGTGCGGGCGTGGCCACGGTCAAGCAGATGACGGCGCTGCCCGTTGGACGCGGCGAGATTCGCCGCCAGTCGACGGCAGGCAAAGGCAGCCGCATCGCGATCCTCGCATTCGGCACGATGGTCGCGCCGTCGCTCGCGGCGGCCGAGGCACTCGATGCGACCGTCGCCAATATGCGCTTCGTCAAGCCGATCGATGCCAAACTGCTCGTCGAGCTTGCGCAGACGCATGATGTGCTCGTGACCGTGGAGGAAGGCTGTGTCATGGGCGGTGCCGGCTCGGCCTGCGTCGAATCCCTGCTTGCCAATGGGGTTGTTCGTCCCGTACTACAATTGGGCCTTCCCGACGGATTCATCGATCACGGCGATCCGGCGAAGCTGTTGTCGGAGTGCGGTCTCGATGGCGCGGGGATCGAGAAATCGATCCGCGCGAGGTTCCTCGAACCTGCCGCCAAGCTGGCGCAGCGCGTCGCCTGATGCAGCGCGGGTCAGCCCGCGTTGCACCCGTACACAGACATGGGCCTCGACGGCCCATGTTTCGTTATTGGCATGACCAGCGCTGTGCCGAGGGGCGGCATGACTGGCGCCGCCTCAAGAGGACAGGACAAACACAAGATGAACGACATGAATGCAGCCTTCGTGATGCCCGACGTACAGAGCTCGGTCGATACACGGCAAATCCCGATCCAGCGAGTCGGCGTCAAGGGGGTTCGGCATCCGCTTGCCGTCCGCATGTCGAACGGCGAAGTGCAGGCGACGGTGGGCACATGGAACCTCGATGTCCATTTGCCGGCTGAGCAGAAGGGCACACATATGTCGCGCTTCGTCGCGCTGCTCGAGGACAGCAAGACGCCGCTCGATTCCTCCGCGTTCGGTACGATGCTCTCGGCGATGCTGACGAAGCTCGAGGCGCCGGCCGGCCGCATCGAAGTGACTTTTCCGTATTTCGTCAGCAAGACAGCCCCCGTTTCGGGCGTATCGAGCCTGCTCGATTACGAGGTAACGATGATCGGCGAGATGCGCGGGGGTACGCTCCGTACGTTCTTGCAAGTGCTCGTGCCCGTGACGAGTCTTTGCCCCTGCTCGAAGGAAATCTCGCAGTACGGCGCGCATAACCAGCGTTCGCATGTGACGGTTCGGGCCGAGTGCGTCGGGGAGTTGTCGGCCGAAGCGTTGATCCGCATTGCGGAGGAAGAGGCTTCTTGCGAGCTCTGGGGTTTGCTCAAGCGTCCCGACGAAAAGTTCGTGACCGAACGGGCCTACGAGAACCCGAAGTTCGTGGAAGACCTCGTGCGCGACGTGGCCCGGCGGTTGAACGCCGACGAGCGTGTCGTTGCCTATACGCTCGAAGCGGAGAACTTCGAGTCGATTCACAATCACAGCGCCTACGCGATCATCGAGCACGACAAGCGTCGCGCGAATTGACGATGCGCGCTGCCGCAACTCAACGCGGCAGCGAGGACAAATCCCAACGAGGCTTGACGGTGAACGCGTAATCGCGGCTCGCCTGTTGCGGCCAGCGCGCGAGGCGCAACGCGCCCGCGAGCGCGATCATGGCGCCGTTGTCGGTGCACAGTGCGAGGTCCGGGTAGTGCACTTCGTAGCCGCGCTTTCGTGCGGCCTCGGAAAGTGCTTCCCGCAGTTGACGATTCGCGCCGACGCCGCCTGCCACCACGAGCCGCTTCAAACCCGTCCGCTTGAGCGCGGCAATCGATTTGGCGACGAGCACTTCGACGGCCGCGTCGACGAAGCCGCGTGCCACGTCGGCCTTTTCCTGCTCGCAGACATTGGCGCCGAGCTTTTTCGTCTGCGTCAGCACGGCGGTTTTCAGACCGCTGAAGCTGAAGTCGAGATCGCCTGAATGGAGCATCGGGCGGGGCAGGACCACGGCACCGGGCAGGCCATATTCCGCGAGCCGCGATACTTCAGGGCCGCCCGGATAGCCGAGCCCGAGCAGCTTGGCCGTCTTGTCGAACGCTTCGCCGGCTGCATCGTCGAGTGTTTCGCCGAGCGTTTCGTATAGGCCGACATCTGTGACGCGCATCAATTGCGTGTGCCCGCCTGAAACGAGCAGTGCGACGAACGGGAACGGTGGCGGCGCGTCGACGAGCAGCGGCGACAGCAGGTGCCCTTCGAGGTGATGGATGCCGATCGTCGGCTTGTCCCAGGCCATGGCCACCGCGTTGGCGATGCCGGCGCCGACGAGCAGCGCGCCCGCCAGTCCCGGCCCTTGAGTGAATGCGATCGCGTCGATGTCGGCGGTTCTTGCGCCCGAACGCGCGAGCACCTCTTCCAGAAGCGGCAGTGCGCGGCGGATATGGTCCCGCGACGCAAGCTCCGGCACCACGCCGCCGTACTCCCTGTGCATGGCGATTTGCGAATGCAGTGCGTGAGCGAGCAGGCCGCGATCGCTGTCATAGAGCGCGAGGCCTGTTTCGTCACAGGAGCTTTCAATGCCGAGAACGAGCATGATGCGAGAGGAGAGCTGCGGGCCGGCTGTGCGATGAAGCGCACCGAAGTGGCGCAATGCGCCGGCGCCAGAGGGAACGAGGAACACGAAAGTATAACAGGACGCCCCGGAAACCCGGCCTGGCGCGGTTAAAATGCGCGCCATGGAATCCTATGATATTGCCGTGATCGGCGCCGGTGCGGCCGGCATGATGTGCGCGGCCGTCGCCGGACAGCGTGGGCGCCGTGTCGTGCTCATCGATCACGCCGCGCGGCTGGCCGAAAAGATCCGCATCTCCGGTGGGGGCCGCTGCAACTTCACGAACCTTCACGCGGGGCCGGCGAATTACCTCTCGGCGAACCCCCATTTTTGCCGCTCGGCGCTCGCACGCTATACGCCGCGCGATTTTCTGGCGCTGCTGAAATCGCACCGCATCAGCTGGCATGAAAAGCACCGCGGGCAACTCTTTTGCGACCATTCGAGCGAAGCCGTCATCGACATGCTCAAAGCCGAATGCGACGCCGGTGCCGTCGCGTGGCGCCGGCCTGTTACGGTCGAATCGGTGCAGCATGCCGATGCGCGCGGCTTTACGCTTCAGACGAGTGCGGGCTCGATCGGGGCGCGCGCACTCGTGATCGCGACCGGCGGCCTTTCGATCCCGAAGATCGGCGCCACGGACTTCGCCTATCGGCTCGCGAAGCAGTTCGGCCACAAGCTCGTCGAGACGCGGCCCGCCCTCGTGCCGCTCACGTTTTCGTCGGATGTTTGGGCGCCATTCGCCGCTTTGTCGGGGGTGTCACTCGAAGTCGAGATTGCCGCGGGGGCGAGCAAGGGGCAGGGTCGGTTCGCCGAGGATCTTCTGTTCACGCACCGGGGATTGTCGGGGCCGGGCGTGCTGCAGGTCTCGAGCTATTGGAATCCGGGCGAGCCGATCCGTATCGATCTGCTGCCAGGGCGCGAGCCTGCCGCGGAACTGCTCGAGGCCAAGACGGCCAGCAAGCGGCAGATCGGCAATGCGCTGGCGGAATGGATGCCCGGGCGGCTTGCGCATGCGTGGCTCGCGACTCACGGCGTGGCGCCCGAGGCGCGGCTCGCCGATCTCTCCGACAAATCGCTGCGGCGACTGGGCGAAGCCTTTGCGCAATGGAGCCTCGTGCCGAGCGGGACGGAGGGCTACCGAAAGGCCGAAGTGACGCGCGGCGGCGTGGACACGCGCGAACTGTCCTCGTCGACGATGATGAGCGAGCGGGTGCGGGACCTTTATTTCATCGGAGAAGCCGTCGACGTGACGGGCTGGCTCGGCGGGTACAACTTTCAGTGGGCGTGGGCGTCGGCGGTCGCGGCGGGCGAGGCAGCAGCCGATAATGCCCGTGGCGCTTGACACGTCGCTGCATTTATGCAGAACGTCTGCTATACTCCCGAACCTTTGTGATATTTCCGCTTTGGAAACATGACGATTATCCGCGTTAAAGAAAACGAGCCCTTCGAAGTTGCGATGCGGCGCTTTAAGCGCACCATCGAGAAGACCGGCCTTTTGACCGAACTTCGCGCGCGCGAGTTTTACGAAAAACCGACGGCGGAGCGCAAGCGCAAGAAGGCCGCGGCGGTCAAACGCCACTTCAAGCGTCTGCGCAGCCAGATGCTGCCGAAGAAGCTGTACTGATCGAATTTCGTCGCAGCGCCTTTCTTCCCGCTGCCCCTGGGCGGCGGCGGACAAGCGCCCGAATAACCCGCTTGAGGAAGGATCCCAAGCGGGTTTTTGCGCTAGGCGGTACGCGCGGCGCTTCCCTATTTTCCATGCATCGGGTGAAAAATGAGCTTGAAAGATCGGATCAATGAGGACATGAAGGCGGCGATGCGCGCGCGCGAAACCGGACGGCTCGCGACGATCCGCCTTCTGCTTGCCGCGATCAAACAGCGGGAAGTCGACGAGCGCACGACGCTCGACGATGCGGCGGTCACCGCCGTCATCGACAAGATGATCAAGCAGCGCAAGGACTCGATCAGCCAATTCGAAGCGGCCGGCCGGACCGATCTCGTCGATCAGGAAAACGCCGAGCTCGCGGTGCTGGCGGCCTATATGCCGGCGCAACTGTCGGAAGCGGAGGTTTCGGCCGAGGTCCAGGCCGCCGTCGCGCAAGTGGGCGCCACCGGCCCGCAGGACATGGGCAAGGTGATGGGTGTGCTCAAGGGCAAGCTCGCGGGCCGGGCCGACATGACGGCCGTCTCGGCGCTCGTCAAGGCGGCGCTCGCCAAATAAGGCCGGCGCCGGCCGGCGCCCGGGCTCCGGGTGTCGTGCCGCGCCGGCTTCTCGCCGCCCAACGTGATACCGCATTCGTTCCTGCAGGATCTGCTGAACCGCGTCGACATCGTCGACGTGGTGGGCAAGTACGTCCAGTTGAAAAAGGGCGGGGCAAACTTCATGGGACTCTGCCCCTTTCATAACGAGAAGAGTCCGTCGTTTACGGTCAGCCCGACCAAGCAGTTCTATCACTGCTTCGGTTGCGGCGCTCACGGCACGGCAATCGGGTTCCTGATGGAACATGCCGGATTGACGTTCCCCGAAGCGGTCAACGACCTGGCTCAGTCGGTCGGGCTCAGCGTCCCGCAGGAGCCATCGCCGATGCGCGGCGGCTCGGGCGCCCCCGGCGAGCGCCCGGCGTTTGCGGACCACAAAACCGCGGCGGCGCTCTCCGACGTCATGCAAACGGCGTGCGATTACTACCGCAAGGCGTTGCGCGGGGCGCCCGAGGCCATTCGTTATTTGAAAATGCGCGGCTTGACGGGCGAAGTCGCGGCCCGGTTCGGTCTCGGCTATGCCCCGGACGGCTGGCAGAACCTCGAAGACGCGTTTGCCGACTACCGCAGCGATGCGCTGGTGGAGGCGGGGCTCGTGATCGTCAGCGAAAAGCTCGACGCCGAGGGGCAGCCGCGCCGCTACGACCGCTTTCGCGAGCGGATCATGTTCCCGATCCGAAATGTGAAGGGACAGGTGATCGGCTTTGGGGGCCGGGTGCTCGAATCGGGCGAACCGAAGTATTTGAATTCCCCCGAAACGCCACTATTTAGCAAGGGCAGCGAGCTTTACGGTCTTTTCGAGGCGCGGCTGGCGATTCGCGAGGCGCGTTCGGTGCTGGTGGTGGAAGGGTATATGGATGTCGTCGCGCTCGCGCAATTGGGCTTTCCGAATGCCGTCGCGACACTGGGTACCGCCTGCACGCCGGTGCACGTGCAAAAGCTGCTGAGGCAGACCGATACGGTCATCTTCAGCTTCGATGGCGATGCCGCGGGGCGTCGCGCCGCGCGGCGGGCGCTCGATGCCTGCCTGCCGCATGCGGCCGACAACCGGACGATCCGCTTCCTTTTTCTGCCGCCGGAACACGACCCCGACAGCTTCGTGCGCGAGTTCGGCAAAGAAGCGTTTGCCGAGCAGATCGAGCATGCCACGCCGATGTCGCAGTTCATGTTGAGCGAAGTGTTGGCCGGCAAGGAGCTCGACACGCCCGAGGGCCGCGCCCGGGCGCTGTTCGATGCGAAGCCGCTCTTGCAGGCGCTGCCGCCGAATGCATTGCGCGCCCAGATCATGCATATGTTCGCCGATCGGCTCGGCGTGCCTTTCGACGAGGTCGCGGCGCTTTGCGACGTCGATTCGCGGATTGTTGCGGCCGCGCGGCCGGCGCCGCCGCGCAAGGACCGGCGGCGCGTCACGGATATCGAGGAGCGCGCGTTGCGCAATCTCGTCATGTATCCGCGCATCGCCTTGCTTCTCGACGAATCGAGCGAGGAGGCGCTCACGGCGCAAGCGCACGGGGAGCTGTTCGCCGAAGTGGCGACGCATGCGCGCGCGCTGGGCGATGCGGCCGAATTCCGGCTGTTGTCCGACCTGTTGCGCACGGGTGCGAACGCGGCAACTTTCGAAGAAATTTTCCGCGAAATTCTGGACTATGATGAAAACGTGCGTGATTTGCTGCTGCAGAGCCCGGAAGACGACGCTGCTATCGAACAACAGACGGAGCGCGAGCGTATCGCGGCCGAAGAGCTCCAGGCGGCAATCCTGAAAATGCGCTACGACGCCTGTTGTCAACGGCTTGAGCGCTTGTCGCGACAATCGCGGCTCACTTCGGACGAGATTGCGGAATATGCGGAGCTCGACCGCCAGCGGGCGGATATGAAGCGCCGACTCGGTG
This sequence comes from Trinickia sp., assembly GCF_057351765.1. Lineage (NCBI taxonomy): Bacteria > Pseudomonadati > Pseudomonadota > Betaproteobacteria > Burkholderiales > Burkholderiaceae > Trinickia > Trinickia sp. The sequence continues at coordinate 7,200 of NZ_JBMRBK010000019.1, forward strand.
CCTGAGGGCTGCGGGCTGGCATGCCCGTGCTATAATAAAAGGTTCTCAGTGGTTTGATTTTTCAGGAATTTTCGGCGACAGCGGGCAGAGGTGCTCAAGCACAGGCGAGGCGAGACAAGCGATGGCAAAGACGACAGGCGCGAAAACGACGGTGGCGGGCACGGCTGGAGCGGGCAAAGGCAAGAGCCCGGGCTCCGGCAAGGGCTCGGCGCAGCCGGTGCGCAAGGCGTCCGCGGCCGCGACCGCCGGGGCCACCGCAGCCGGAAAACCCACGAGCAGAACGGCTGCGCGGACTTCGGCCGCGGCGGCTGGTGTAACCAAGGCGGCCAAAGCGTCCGCCAAAGCGCAGACGGGAGCTGCCGCCGCGAAACGGGCGGGGGCGGGTTCGAAAAGCGTAAGGGGTGCGGCTGCCACGCCGGACGATTTGGCAGTGCGCGAGACCCAGGTATCCACGGTGCAACCGGCTGAAGTCCAACAGCCGCGAGTCGAGATTAAAGCCGCTACGGCCAACTCCATGACGAAAAAGCTGAACGAAGTACCCGTCGATGACGACGCAACTCAGGGCGAAGAGCAGCAACCTGCCCCGGGCAAGGCTGAGAAGGCCAGGGCGCGCGACCGTCGCGCGAAGGAGAAAGCGCTCCTGAAGGACGCATTCGCGTCGACCCAGCCGGGCACTGCCGAGGAGCTCGAAGAGCGGCGCTCGAAGCTGCGCGCGCTGATCAAGCTCGGCAAGGAGCGCGGCTTTCTGACCTATGCCGAAATCAACGATCACCTTCCGGACAACTTCACGGAGACCGAGGCGATCGAGGGCATCATCAGCACGTTCAACGACATGGGTGTTGCCGTCTACGAGCAGGCGCCCGATGCCGAGACGCTGCTGTTGAACGACAACGCTCCGGCTGTCGCGTCCGATGACGAAGTCGAGGAGGAAGCGGAAGTCGCGCTGTCCACCGTCGATTCGGAATTCGGGCGTACGACCGATCCGGTGCGGATGTACATGCGCGAGATGGGGACGGTCGAGCTTCTCACGCGCGAGGGCGAGATCGAAATCGCGAAGCGCATCGAGGATGGCCTCAAGCACATGGTGATGGCAATCTCGGCGTGCCCGACGACGATCGCCGACATCCTCGCGATGGCAGAGCGTGTGGCGAACGAAGAGATCCGCATCGACGAGCTCGTCGATGGTCTCATCGATCCGAACGCCGAAGACACGGACGGTTTCTCGGCGCAGGAAGCCGAGACGATCGAGAGCGAGTCGGAGGACGTCGAAGAGGAAGACGAGGAAGAAGAGGAAGAGGACGACGGCACCGCTCAGGCGACGGCCAATGCCGCGCAGCTCGAAGCGCTCAAGCGTTCGTCGCTCGAGAAGTTCGCGCTCATCAGCGAGTGGTTCGACAAGATGCGCCGCGCGTTCGAGAAGGAAGGCTACAAGTCGAAGTCGTATCTGAAGGCGCAAGAGGCGATTCAGAACGAGCTGATGTCGATCCGCTTCACGGCGCGTACGGTTGAGCGGCTCTGCGACACGCTGCGCGCACAGGTGGATGAAGTCCGTCAGGTCGAGCGTCAGATCCTGCATATCGTCGTCGACAAGTGCGGCATGCCTCGCGCAGAGTTCATCGCGCGTTTCCCGAGCCACGAGACGAATCTCGAGTGGGCCGACAAGATCGTCGAGGAGAGCCATCCGTACAGCGCGATTTTGTCGCGTAACATCCCTGCCATTCGTGAGCAGCAGCAGCGGCTCATCGATTTGCAGGCGCGTGTGGTGCTGCCGCTGAAGGATCTGAAGGAAACGAACCGTCAAATGGCGGCCGGCGAACTGAAGGCGCGTCAGGCCAAGCGCGAGATGACCGAGGCGAACCTGCGTCTCGTGATTTCGATCGCGAAGAAGTACACGAATCGCGGGTTGCAGTTCCTCGATCTGATTCAGGAAGGCAACATCGGTCTCATGAAGGCGGTGGACAAGTTCGAATATCGCCGTGGCTACAAGTTCTCGACGTATGCCACGTGGTGGATTCGCCAGGCCATCACGCGTTCCATCGCGGACCAGGCGCGTACGATCCGGATTCCGGTTCACATGATCGAGACGATCAACAAGATGAACCGTATTTCGCGGCAGATTCTGCAGGAGACGGGTCTCGAGCCCGATCCGGCGACGCTTGCCGAGAAGATGGAGATGCCGGAGGACAAGATCCGCAAGATCATGAAGATCGCGAAGGAGCCGATCTCCATGGAAACGCCGATCGGTGACGACGACGATTCGCATCTGGGTGACTTCATCGAAGATACGAATACGGTTGCGCCTGCCGATGCGGCGCTGCACGCGAGCATGCGCGATGTCGTGAAGGATGTGCTCGATTCGTTGACGCCGCGCGAAGCGAAGGTGCTGCGGATGCGTTTCGGAATCGAGATGAGCACGGATCACACGCTCGAGGAAGTTGGCAAGCAGTTCGACGTGACGCGCGAGCGGATTCGCCAGATCGAGGCCAAGGCGCTGCGCAAGCTGCGCCATCCGAGCCGTTCGGATAAGCTCAAGTCCTTCCTCGAAGGCAACTGATCGAGGTATCATTCAGTGCCAGGCCCGGCGTGAAAACACCGGGTCTTTTTTTGCGGCCGGAGTTAGTGCTTTAGCACTTACACAGGCCGCCTCCAGCGGCTGGCGTGTTCGTTGTCTTGGGCCCGTAGCTCAGGGGTTAGAGCAGTCGACTCATAATCGATTGGTCGTTGGTTCGAAACCAACCGGGCCCACCAAGCATTTGGCCGCGTCGCATGAAGATCACTGAAACCCGCACCGCGTGAGGCGCTGCGGGTTTCTTTTTGTCGACAGAGTCCGCTACTTCCACTTGGCGCCGAGCGTCTCTAACCCGGCTTTCTGAAGGTCTTCCGGTACCATCACCACGCGAAACTCACAGTCAGCGTTGAACGTGAGAAACCACGGCTCGGCAAATGCGGGAATCTGCGACGGCTCGTCGAGATTGATGATGAGGATGGCTCCACGGCGCCCGCTTTGCTCCGTGAAATAGGCTGCTTCAGGTTTCATCTCGTCGAGTATCTTCGATATCACTTCTCCGATGGTGCC
>NZ_JBMRBK010000020.1:0-200476 GCF_057351765.1 Trinickia sp.
CACAGGCGATCTGACTCACCTCTCGAAGCCCGGCGAGTTCGATACGGTGACCGAGCTGATGCGCCAGATGCGCACGAAACAACGTTTCTTCGTCCCGGGCGAGCATGACGTGATCGGAGATAACGGCGCCGAATTTTTCCGGCGCTTCGGGAGCGAAGCAACGAAAGGCGGCTGGTATAGCTTCGATCACCGCGGCGTGCACTTCGTCGCGCTGATCAATGTGCTGAACCTCAAGGCCGGTGGCCTCGGCTCGCTCGGCACCGATCAGCTCGCCTGGCTGCGCAGCGATCTCGCGAGCCGCACATCGGAAACGCCGATCGTCGTATTCGCCCACATGCCGCTCTGGTCGCTCTATCCATCATGGGGCTGGGGCACCGATGACGCGGCCGAAGCGCTCGCCTTGCTGCGTCGCTTCGGTTCGGTGACGGTGCTCAACGGACATATCCATCAGATTCAGCAAAAGGTCGAAGGCAACGTGACGTTCTTCACCGCCCGCTCGACGGCCTACCCGCAGCCGGCGCCGGGCGTGGGCCCCGGGCCCGGACCGCTCAAAGAGATCCCCGCCGGCAAGCTGGCCGACTATATCGGCGTGCGCGTCGTGCGTCATGTCGAGACCGCTCGCACGCTTGCCCTCACCGAGGAGACGCTGTCATGAACGCACGGTACTTTCGCGGCCGGGTTGCGGCCACCTTGCTCATGGTCATGGCAGCCGTTGCAACGAGCGCTTCCCGAGCCTCGACCGATGGCGACGCGCAAGCGGCTGGCGGCAATGCCGGCGGCTCCGGCCAGCCGGCCGTTTATCGCGTCGAAATCAGCAACTTCGCATTCAAGCCGAACGAAATCCACGTGCCGGCCGGCGCGCGCATCGTCTGGGTCAATCGTGACGAGGAGCCACATGTGGTGGTCAGTACGAACGGTGCGTTCAAGAACTCGCCCGCACTCGACACGAACGATTCGTACACGGCCGAGCTGACGAAGTCGGGCACCTACACCTACTTCTGCAGTATTCATCCGATGATGGTCGGCAAGATCGTGGTCCGGTGAAAACGTCGTGGCGCAACGGACCCTCGATATGCCCAAAAGCGAACTACACTCGACGGGTGGCCGATGGTGCATCGGTGAGGGCGAAGGAGCCGGGGTGACCAGCAGCGATCGACAGGCCGCGCGCAAGCGCGACGACGGCGAGCAGGTTCGCCGTTTTCAGGCGTTGGCCTTGCCGCACCTCGATGCGGCATACAACCTTGCGCGCTGGTTGAGTGGCAATTCGGCCGATGCCGAAGACATCGTCCAGGAGGCATTCATGCGCGCCCTGCGCTTTTTCGATTCGTTTGAAGGCGACAGCGCCCGGCCGTGGCTGCTCGCGATCGTCCGCCGCACCTGGTATTCGGAGTGGCGCCGTCGCGCATCGTCGCATGAGGTCGTGCAGTTCGACGAGGAACTCGACGACACGCCGATCGATGGCTGGAGCACGGCGCCCGAAGATCCGCAAACGCTGATGATCCGCGAGCAGGACACGCGGCTCGTGCACGAGGCGCTTGCCGAGCTGCCCGTCGAATTCCGCGAAGTCCTGATCCTGCGAGAGCTCGAGGACTTGAGCTACCGCGAGATTGCGGCGGTCACCGAATTGCCGATCGGCACGGTCATGTCGCGCATCGCCCGCGCGCGGCGCAAATTCGCCGCCATCGTCACATCGCGCGAGCCGCAACGCGGGGCCTCGCACGTGCGCACGACCGACGGTAAGCAGGAGAGGCCTGATGGAATGTGACGACATCCGTCCTCGCATCGATGCGAGCCTCGACGGCGAACTCCCGTCAGGCGAAGCGCGCGCGGTCCGACAACATCTCGAAACCTGCGCCGCGTGCCGCGCCGAACAGGAAGCCCTGCTTGCGATACGCCGCAGCGTGCGGCGCGCCGAGTATCACCACGCGCCCGATGCACTGCGTATGCGCATCGCGGCCGCGCTCGAGCGCGAAGCCGGTCAAAGGTCCCCCGCCGATCGCCCCGAGCCGCGGCGAGACGCACGCTTCGGTTGGCTGAAGCAGCTTTGGCGCCAACCCGGTTCGGCTCGGCCCGCTTCGGGTTGGCCCGCATGGCAGGGACTCGCCGGCGGGCGAACGGGCGGCGGCCGTGTCGCAGCCTTCGCCGGGCTGAGCGCCGTTGCCGTTGCGATGGCCGTTGCCGCGACGCTCGCGTTGACGCCTTCGCTACGCGGCCCGAATCGCGCCGAGCTCTTCGTCGACGAACTCGTCGGCGCGCATGTCCGCGCACAACTGTCGGGGCACGGCATCGACGTCATCTCCACGGATCAACATACGGTGAAGCCGTGGTTCAACGGCCGCCTCGATTACACGCCGCCCGTCGTCGATCTCGCTGCGGAGGGCTTCGCGCTGGCGGGCGGACGCCTCGATTACGTGGCGCATCGGCGTGTTGCCGTGCTCATCTACCGCTATCGCCTGCACGTGATCGATGTCTATGTGATGCCCGAGCGCGAGGCATCGGACAGCGGCGGCGAAAGCGGGTCCGCCACGCTCGTGCGCGACGGCTATGCCCTCTTGCATTGGCGCGCGAACGGGATGGTGTGGTGGGCCGTGACGGACGCCGAGCCGAACGTGCTGGCCAGCTTCGAGACGGCGCTCGAGACGAAACTGCAGGGCGCGCAAAACACGGCTGCCGGGCGCCCGGCGTCGGGCGAGTCGATGTAACAGCCGGCCGGGCAAGCAGCGATCACGGGCCGTGGCTTTCGGCCGAGTGCGCCGCTTTCTCAGCCTGGAATGCGTCGATGAGACGCGTCAGATGCGCCAGATCGACCGGCTTGACGAGGTGATGGTCGAAACCCGCCGCCTCGCTGCGCAAGCGATCGGCCTGCTGTCCGTAACCAGTCAGCGCGATGTACATGCACTCACGCGTGGCGGGCATCGCGCGCAGGCTGCCGATGAGCTCATAGCCATCCATCACGGGAAGGCCGATATCGACGACCGCGATCTCGGGTTTGAAGCGCCCGACGATCTGCAACGCGGCAGCGGGATCGTGGACGGCCTCGACGCGATGGCCGCATTCGGTGAGCAGCAGCGCGAGCGCTTCGACGGCGTCGACGTTATCGTCGACGAGCAGGATGCGGCAGCCGTTTTTCGGTGGCGGCGCAGCCTGCGCTGTCCGTTCGGACGGCACCGAGGGACCGCGCGCGCCCGGCGATCGATGCGAGTGGCCCGCCGCCCGGGCAGGCACGCGAATCGTGAATTCGCTGCCGCGGCCCGGCCCCGCACTGGCCGCGCTCACGTTGCCGCCATGCAGTTCCACCAGATTCTTGACGAGCGCGAGGCCGATGCCGAGCCCGCCTTCCGCGCGATCGAGATTGCGCTTGCCTTGAAAAAACAGGTCGAATACGCGCGGCAGCATCTTCTCGGTAATGCCGATACCGTTGTCACGTACGCTGATCTCGATGGTCTCGCCGGGCCCGCGCGAAGCGGCAAGACGCACCTCCTCGCCCACCGCCGAATAGCGCGCCGCATTGGTGAGAAGGTTGGAGACCACCTGCGCCATGCGCGCCGCATCGACCTGCCAGACGAGGTCCTGCTCGGCCTCGACCGTCAGCCGGTGATTGCGCTGCTCGAGCAGCAGACTCGCCATTTCGATCGCATGGTTGAGCACATCCGAGACTTTCACCGTACGCCGTCGGAGCTCGATCTTGCCGCGCGTGAGACGGGCGACGTCGAGCAAGTCGTCGACGAGCCGCACCAGATGCTCCACCTGCCGCGCAATGATGCTTTGCTCGCGCGACGTCTCGCCGTCCGAGCGCATGCGCATCAACTGCAGCGCGGTGACGATCGGCGAGAGCGGATTACGCAATTCGTGGCCCAGCATTGCCAGAAACTCGTCCTTCGCGCGGCTTGCGCGCTCGAGCTCGACCAGCAGCCGCTCGCGCTCGGCATGCGACTTTTCGAGGCGCTCGCGATTGCGCACCTGCTCCGTCACCTCGACGGCCACGGCAATGACGCCCTCCACTTCGCCGCCGTCCGAACGTGAGGGTTTGAAATTGAACGAGAAATAGCGCGGCTCGAATGCGCCGTCGGTCCGCGTCATTTCGATGCGGTACTCGTCGCGGTGGATCGAGCGGCCGCTCGTATAGCATCTCGATAGCAGTTGGGCGACATCTCCACCGAGCTTCTCGTCCGGGCACACGTCGGCATAGGTACGGCCGATCGGCTCGGGGCAACCGACGAGCTCGCGATATCCATGGTTGGCGAGTCGGAAGACGTGGTCGGGCCCCGCGAGGAACGCCGCCGCCACCGGCACGTTCATGACGAAGTCGACCAGTTCGCGCTCGCGCCGGCGCAATGCCGCTTCGGCTTCGCATCGCCGCTGTACCTCGCTTTCGAGCTCAGCCGCCTTTCGTTGCCACGGAGCGATCAGCCGGTTGGCCGTGGCGGCGCCCACGTCCGTCAGGATCTCGGCGGGCAGCACGCGCCCGTGCGCGCGGCAGATTTCGCTGAACACACCGAGTTGCGAGGGATGCGAGAAAAGCGCCTGCGGATACGCGCAAAAGAGCTTGAACGCATGGCGCCGCGCCAGTTGGTTCCAGAGCATTTCGAGCCGTAGGGCCGCATCGTATTGCCCGGCTGCGCCCAGTATCGCCACCATCTCGCCGAATGCGTGAATCGGCGCCGCATCCGCGCGCGCCGCCGCGTCAGCCACGAGCGCGCCGATCGTTGCAAAAAATCGCTCGTCGTCGGGCCAACCGTCGACCATGAACCCGGCCAGCGCGGCTTGGGCCTCCGCGCAAATCAGCTTGCCCGAACGCGGTCCGCGTGCCGCGCGCTCGAGGCGCGGCACGATCGCCGACAAATGCGCGTCCGTCGCGATGACGATCGCCACGCCTTTGTCGCGCAAGGCGCGCAGGGCAAACTGGACGACTTCGTCTATGACGGGCAGCTCGTCGTCGTAAAAGCGGACGAAATGTTCAGTGAAGTCCCGCCGCGGAATGGGGGCGCGAGCGGCGTTGCTCATGAAAGCGTCTCCATGCAGATACCCTTAACGCGGCAAGCAACGCCCGTGCCGCGGCTCACGCGTGTCGCGCCGTCCCCACTGCGGCAACGACACCGGTGACCGGGGCGAGCGAGCGACGCTTCGGAAAGAGCGCGGCCACGGTATGGGCCGGATCGAGGCCGAACGTTTCGGCTGCCGCCCCGGCGACCAGCGCATCGAGCGAGGTCGTCGCGCGCAAATCGCGGCCCTCGTAAAGATCGCCCGCTCGCAAGCCCGGCCAATCCGCCATGACGCGTCCGCCCGCGACCGCCCCACCCATGAGCATCGCCAGCGATCCGGTACCGTGGTCCGTACCCGCGGTGCCGTTCGCGGCGGCAGTGCGCCCGAATTCGGTCGCGACCACCACCGTCGTCTCGGCCCAGACCGTGCCGAGCCCGTCGCGCAGTGCACCGAGCATCGCGTCGAGCGCTTTCAGTTGCGCGGCGAGCCGCGGGTTCTGCGCGCTATGGGTATCCCAGCCCCCGGTCTCGATCATCGCGATGCGCGGGCCGTCCGCGCGCGCCAGAAAGCCGGCGGCGAGCTTGCCGAGGCTCGCGGGGTCCTGCCGCGGCCCTGCCCGCCCCGCCATCGCGTGCGCGGCCAACGCCTCGCTCCAGAGCCGTCCGAGCTCGGCATCGTGCGAGTAGAGCTCGCCCACGCGCATGAGTAGATCGTCGGAGGCGTCCGGCAACGACGAAGGCGCGTACGACTCGACATTGGAACGCCCGCGCAATGCGGCGGGCACCGTCGGCGCGAACGCGATCGCCTGGGCCGCGTCGCGCGGCAGCAGTGCGACGAGACGGTTCAGCCAGCCGTCGCGCAGCTGATAGGGCGCGGTACTGCCGGTCTCCAATACGTTCTGTCCGTCGAAGTGAGAACGATCGCGATAAGGCGTCGCCACGGCATGAACGAAGAGCGCTTGGCGGGCGGCGTAGAACTGCGCCGTACGCTGCAAGGCCGGATGCAGCGCAAACGTGCCGTCGAGCTTGGCGGCCGACGATAGCTCGAGCGCGAGCGGCCCGCGCAGCGAGCCATAAGCCGGATCGGCATAGGGTACGACGATGTTCAGTCCGTCCGCGGCGCCGCGCTGGATGACGAACACGAAGCGGCGCTCCGATTCGACCCGCGCCAGCGCGAGCATCGGCGAGACCAGCATGGCGCCGGCACCCGCGGCCGACAGGGTCAGGAATCTGCGGCGAGAGAGCGTCATGTCATCTCCGTTGAAAATCGGGCGAAACCAGCAGCAGCGCCAGCGCCGTCGGCACGCTTTCTGCATGCGCGATCGCCGCCGCAGTGGCCGGCATCGGCGCCCCGGCAAGCAGCGTCGGCGCCAACGTGCGCGGATCGATGCTCTCGCCGACGCGCGCGGCGATGCGCTGAGCCAGTTCGACGCGACGCATCAGCGCATCGGGCGCCGCCCAGCTCGCGCTCGTATCGTCGTAGCCGGCCGGCGAACCGGGCCGCCACACCGGCTGTCCCAGTTGCGCGAGAAGCGGCGCCGCATGCAGATTGTCGAGTCGGGTCAGCCCGATGCCGCGGCAAGCGGAAATCGTCCAATCCCAGGGACTCTTGAACTTCGTCGCCACGGGCTGCCATGCCTCGGGCGACGCAACGAGCGCTCGATAGACGCTCGGCAGATCGCCGCCGCTTGCCTCGAATGCATGCGCGAGCCGCTCGACCATGGCCGGGCTCGGGTTGTCCGTCGAGAAATGGCGCGCGAGCTTCAAACCGATATGACGCGCCGTCGCCGGTGCCCGCGCGAGGTCGTGGAGCACGGCCAGCGCTTGCGTCGCACCGGTATCCGCTTCGGCCGCCGCATAGCGTCGTCCCATGACCGTCCGTTCGCCGGGCTCGTGCAGCGCAGGCCGGAACACGAACGTGCCGGCGATCGCGGTGCCCGAGCCCGGTTTGGCTCCCGCGGCGCGTTTCATCGCCGGCGCCGCGCCCGGGGCCTCGGCGATGCTCCAGCCTGTCAGGGCCCGCGCGAACTCGGTCACGTCGTCTTGCGTGTAGCCCGTGCGCACACCGAGCGTATGCAGCTCCATGATTTCGCGGGCGAGGTTTTCGTTGAGCCCGGGCTTTTTGGCGGGGTTGCGCGCGCCGACGCGCAACGCGGCCGGGCTGTTCGGGCCGACGGAGCGGACCTGATCCAGATAGATCTGCATGGCCGGGTGCGACTCCACGGCCACGAGCATGTCCTCGAACGATCCGAGCACGTACGGGCGAATCGCCTCGGCCTCGAAAGCGCCGGCAAGCGGCGCGAGCTCCGGCTTGTCCGCCGACACGGCGAAATGATTCGCCCAGAAATGCACGAGCCGTTCGACGAACGGGGTGTTCGTCGCCAGTGCGCTGTTCATACGGGCGTCGACGGCCGAGACATAGGTGTCGCGCAGTTCCTTGCGCACCGCCTGGACGGCCGCCTGACTTGCCGCTGCGCCGGCCCGGCTCGCGGCCGCCGTGCTCGCGGCCATCTTCGCCTCCTTGCGCACGCGGCGAGCCTCGGCCACGGCTTCGAGTGCGGCATGCGAGCCGGGCTCCTGGGCCCATGCGGGCGGCCACGGCTCGTAGGCGTCGAGTTGGGCCAACAGCCAGCCTTTGGGGTCGTCGGGAGCGGCCTGGCCGGCGCGCGCGCCGAGCCCGAATCGATTCAGCGCGATCGCCGCGCCGCTCATATGTTCTGTATTGGCCATGTTGTCTCGCGTGGGACTCCGGCTGCTGCGCATATCGGCTCGGCGTTCAATGTAGCGCGTTCCAACGCCTCGTCACTTACATATGAGTAAAAACTGTTACGCCGGTGCACGCGCCGCGGCATGCTCCCGATATCCGCAGCAGCACGCAGCAAACGACCTATGCTAGGAGAACCGTATGCAGGCCGCGTTTCAAACGCGTTTTTCGCTAGAACGACGGAGGTGCGCCATGTCGATGTCAACTACGCTCGAGCAATGTCTGAACAACCGGGGTGCCCGCTACGATGTACTGCATCATGCCTATAGCCACTCGAGCGCCGAAACGGCCGCCGCCGCGCACGTGCCGGGCGAGCGCCTGGCCAAGACAGTGCTTCTCGCGGACGAACACGGCTATGTCGCGGCCGTGCTCCCATCGACGCATGCCGTGCGACTGTCCGAGCTGCGCTCGCGCACGGGCAGGCAACTCGCCGTGGCGAGCGAGGCCGACATTCGCGAAATCTTCAAGGACTGCGATATCGGCGCGCTGCCGCCCGTCGGCATGGCTTACGGGATGCAGACGTATCTCGACGAAAGCCTCGCGCGCGAGCCCGACGTCTACTTTGAAGCGGGCGATCACGAAGCGCTCGTTCACATGGATATCGAGCAGTTCCTCGCACTGATGGAGCAAGCCGAGCGCGCGCGTTTCGCCCACCGGATGCAGGGACTGTCGATTTGACGCCCTACGAAAAAGCGTCGTGGGCAGGCGCCGGACGGCATTTTTGAAAGTCTTTACGGCGCACCGATGTTGGGCATAGAGTCGTGGCGCGCAGTCCGATCATGTCGCACCCCTTTTCCAGGAGTGATTTCATCATGGTTCTCAGGTTGCTCGCCGCGCTGCCGTTCATCGGCATTTTGCTCGGTGTCCCATTCGTCAATCGCGTCGAGCCGCTCGTGCTCGGCATGCCGCTCGTGCTCGCATGGATCGTCGCCTGGGTCGTGCTGACCGCCGTCATCATGGCGCTCGTCTACCGGCTGGACCCGGCCAACCGCACGGCCGCATCGCCCGGTGAGGAGGTGCGCCCATGAGCAGCGCACTCCTCATCATCGCGGCGTTCACACTGTTGGCGCTCGGCCTGGGTCTGCGCGCCCGCCGCGGGCACGACATGAATCTCGAGCAGTGGTCGGTCGGCGGCCGCAGCTTCGGCACGGCGTTCGTCTTTCTGTTGATGGCCGGCGAGATCTACACGACGTTCACGTTCCTCGGCGGCAGCGGCTTCGCATATGGCAAAGGCGCCCCCGTCTATTACATCCTCCCCTACGCCACGCTCGCCTATATCCTTTCGTACTGGCTGCTACCGCCGATCTGGCGTTATGCCAAGGCCAACCGCGTCGTCTCGCAACCGAATTTTCTCGCGAGCAAATACGCGAGCCCCGGGCTCGGCGTACTCGTCGCGATCGTCGATGTGGTCGCCCTCGTGCCGTATCTCGTCCTTCAGTTCAAGGGGCTCGGCATCATCGTGGCGACGACTTCGTACGGCGCCATCTCGCCCGCGGCCGCCATCTGGATCGGCGCCTTGGTCGTGACGGCCTATGTGACGATCTCCGGCGTGCGCGGCTCGGCCTGGAATTCGGTGACGAAGGACCTGATGATTCTGGGCGTCGTGCTCTTCCTCGGCATCTACCTGCCGTTGCACTACTACGGCGGATATGCGCCGATGTTCCACGCCATCGATGCCGCGAAGCCGGGATTCCTCTCGTTCCCCGAGAAGGGCTCGAGCGTGACCTGGTTCCAATCGACGGTCGCGCTTACGGCACTGGGCTTTTTCATGTGGCCGCATACGTTCGCGTCGGTGTTCACCGCGCGCGACGAGCGCATCTTCCGGCGTAACGCGGCCGTGCTGCCCGTCTATCAGCTGATCCTGCTGTTCGTCTTCTTCGTCGGTTTCGCGGCAACGCTCAAGGTGCCCGGCCTCAAGGGCGGCGACATCGATCTGTCGCTGTTCCGGCTCTCGCTCGCGACGTTCGACCCCTGGTTCGTGGGCGTGATCGGCGCGGCCGGTGTGCTGACCGCGCTCGTGCCGGGTTCGATGATTCTGAATGCCGCGGCCACGCTGATCGCCAACGACATCTATCGCGGCGGCATCGCGCGCCAGGCCAGCGACGCCCAGGTGACGCGGCTCGCCCGCGTGCTGGTGCCGGTCATCGCACTCGTGGGGGTCGGCTTCACGCTGCATGGCGGCGAAACGATCGTCGCGCTGCTGCTCATGGGCTACAGTTTCGTCACGCAGCTCTTTCCGGCCGTGCTCGCCAGCCTCGCGGCGCGGCGCTGGGTGACGTGGCAAGGCGCATTCGCGGGTATCGTCGCGGGCGTTGCCGTCGTCACGATCACGACGCTGACGCATGCCACGCTCGGCCAGTGGTTTCCGTTTCTGCCCGAGCGGCTGAAGGATACGAACATCGGCCTCGTCGCCCTGTCCGTCAACGTTCTCGTGCTGCTCATCGTCAGCGCGCTCACTCAGTCTCGCACGGCCGCTCAGTCGCAGGCGCATTCGTTGTGAGCGTTGGTTTACGTGTGCGGCTGAGCGCGGCAATCGCGGCGCTCGCCGCGATTGCCGTTGCGGCCGGCCTGGCCGCAGTACATGGAGCGACGCATCCGGTCGCGGCCGTCACCCGGCAGGCCATTGCTCAGGCGGGAATGGTCCTGCCGCCCGGCTGCAGCGCCGGCACACTGGTCACCGTGGTCGCGCACCTCGACGACGACCTGCTCTTCGTCAATCCCGGCATCACCGACCGGCTGCATGCCGGATGGTGCATCGTCACCGTGCATCTGATCGGCGGTGCGGACAATTCGAAGTTCGATTACGTGCTCACACGCGAGCGGGCGATCCGCCGGACGTATGCTCGCATGGCGGGAGTGCGCAACGCATGGACGGAGTCGACGGTATCGATCGCCGGCCAGCCCGTGCATCGCATGGTCCTCGACGCGATGCCGCGCGTCTCGCTCTACGAGCTGCGGCTGCCGGGCGCGCAGGTGCGCGGCGGGCGCGCACCGCTCGCGCTGTTGTGGGACGAGGGCGCATCCGTTTCCAGCTACCCGATGGGGGCCGACGGCCGCGGTGCGGCCCGCTACGATCGCCCCGCGCTGACGGCGACGCTCGGCGCGATACTCGCGCATGCGACGCAAATCTTTACGCTGAATCCCGACACCGTTCCGTTTCTGGAACACCCCGATCACATCTATGCCGCACGCGCGACACGCGAGGCGGCACGCGTGGCCGGCGTGCAGGCGCCGATCGGCTATCACCTCACTTACGTGAGCGCAGGTATGCCGGCGAACCTGTCCGCTCAGGCAACCCAGATGAAACGCGATCAGGTCGCCACTTATTTCGCAATGGACGGCGGCGATATCGCGCAGGTCTTCGGCGAATACGAGTGGAACGGCAATTGGGTGGCCCGGCGCTACGCGTTCGGCGCGCCGGGAGCCGTTGCGTCGTCGCCGGCGCTACCGGCCCGGTCCTCGTTCGCGGACCCGTCGCCCATATCGTCGCGAGCGCATTCGTCGCCTGACGCCATGGCCGCCGTCAATCTCGTCAACGTGCGCACGAGCCGATGCTTGAGCAGTGCCGACGCGAGTAACGCGAGCGCGGCACCTGGCGCCCGTACGATCACGCTCGCGGCCTGCGACGGCACCCCCGCGCGCGCTTGGCGATGGCGGCCCGTGCCGAGCTACCCCGGCAATCCGCACGACGCGGCCCTCATGAGCGTGGCGAGCGGCCGGTGCGTCGCGGAGCGCGCGGGCCGGCTCGTCGAAGAACCGTGCGACGACGAAGCGCTCGCGCAGCGCTTCACACCGTGGGACTTCGGCATCGTGCGTACGCCGCTCGGCCACTGCCTCGGCGCAAGCGGAGACACGCCCATGCTCGCCGCTTGCGGGCAACGCACGACCGCCTATCGCTGGACGTCGGAGTTGGCGGCGCCGTGGCGGGACCTGCGTCTCGACGCCGCGCTCTATGGCGATGTCTCCGGCACGGGCCGATCCAGCGCGGTTTATATCGAGCGCCGGACCGACGGCCCCGGCTTCGATATCTGGGTCGCACCGCTCGCCCCGGCCGCGCGGGCGGCTCGCTGGTACGCCAACCCGGTTCGGTTCGATGCGGACGCAATCGTGCCGAGCTGCCGCGGCGACGCACTATGCTTCGACGAAACGCGCTTCGTGCTCGGCGATTTCGATGGCACCGGCCGCGCCGACCTCATGGCGATCGCACCGGACGCGCACGGCGGGACAGCCTTCTGGCGCTTCGCGAGTACGGGAAGCGCGTTCGCCGCGCCGAGCCTCTGGTACCGCAGCGACGCCACGCTCGCACCGGCGCGCACGCAGCAGTATCTGGCGGCCGATTTCGACGGCGACGGCCGCGCCGATCTCCTCGCGGTGCAACGCACCGTCGACGGCCGGGGCTTCGACTTCTCGGTGCTGACGAGCCGCGGCGCATCGGGCAATGCCCCGTCGCGATGGCGGGCGGCCGTGCCGCTGGCGGCCGCGACGCAGTTCTTTGCGCTGCGCGTCGCCGGCTCGCAGCGTGCCGCCATGGTGGCAGCGGAACGCACCGATCATGCGCTCGCACTGTCCCAATGGATAAGCTCGGGCCGGGCATTTTCGCAGCACGATCGCCGCGTGCTGCCGGCATCGTTCGATCCCGCGCTCACGCGTATCGCGGCAGGGCCGATCGATTCGAGCGGACAGGACGGACTCGTGCTGCTTGGCGCGCGCGCTCCCTCACCGGAGGGTCGCGGCGGCATCGATGTCTGGACGATCGCCGCAGACCGCACGGAGCGACGGTTGTCGGCGCCCATGCATATCGGCACGCTCGATGTGGCATGGACCGATGCGCTGCCTGCGCTTACGCGCGACACGGGCAGCGGCAACGGCAACGGCACAGGTGGCAGCGGACGCTCGCGGCTCGTTCTCTTCGAACGAACCGATGCCCACCTCGACGAGTATCACTACTGGGGCGGCGCTCCCGCGTTGGCGCGCTACGACTTCGAGGCCGACGGGCACGCGCTGGGAACCGAACAACGGCTCGGCACGTTGCCGGGCCGGTACACGGAGACGCTGCGGCTGGACCGCCTGGAATAGGCCTCGGACGGCGTCTGCCGAAGGCCGGAGGGGCCACCGGATGGGAACCGCCTATCCGATCACCTGCCGTGCGATGGCAAGATAGCGCTCGGCCGTATCCTCGAGCGTCAGACCGTCGAGCGAGCGCTGCGCGCGAGGCTCGCCGAGCGCGGTTGCAAGGGCTTGGGCATAGCGGTCGATATCGCTCGTCTCGACGAGTTGCACACCGGGCCATCCACGCGCGAAGGCAAACGAATCGATCGTATTGGCGACGACGGGAATACCGGACGCAAGCGCTTCGAGAAAACCGATGCTGTGCGCCTCGAAGCGCGAAGGCATCGCAAAGACGCTCGAGGCAGCCAAAATCTCGGCGACATTGGTCTGCGGCCCCGTGACCTCGACATGCGAAGCAAGCCCGAGCTCGTCGACGAGCGCGCAGACCTTGGCATGGTAGGCGACATCGTCCACGACACCGCACAGCAAGAGCCGCGCATCGGGCTCGACATCGAGCACCCGCTTGAACGCGCGTACCGTGTCGAGGTGCCCCTTCTCGGCAATATAACGGCCGATCTGGACGATGCGCTTGGCGGCATCGCCGCCCGTTGCCGCGCCGGCCGAACCCGCCTCGCCGCGCGGACCACGCACCGATTCGCGATGGCGAAAACGTTCCGCGTCGACGCCGTTCGGCACGACGATGAGCGGCGGATGCCGGCCGATCGCGCGCCGATATTCATCGATGTTCTTCTGCGATACGCCGATTACAGCCTTGGCGCGCAACGACAAAAGCCGCTCCGCACGCTGCAGGCGGTTGTCCTGAAAATCGTCGACGCCCGAGTGCATGACCCAGACGATCGGCACGCGTACCGGTAGCGCACGCACGTACAGGGCGGGAATCGTGGCGTGCGCGAAGATCACGTCGGGCTTGAAGCGGCGAATCGCGCGATAGAGAAACAGCAGGCGGCCGAGCTTTTCGTAGCGCCGGGGCGGAAAGACACAGGTGACACGATGCGCCGCCAGCTCGCCTGCTGCCGGCGCGAAATCGCCGTGCGCCGGCAAGAGGGAAGCGATGCAAACGCTGTGTCCGCTTTGCTGATGGTCGATCGCGATGCCCTTCACGAGCATCTCGGCGCCAGAAAGCCTCGGCGCGAGGATCAACTGGAAAATGCGCATAGTGTCCCTGTGGCGAATAAGGGCAAAAAATCCGCCCCATGTACGGCATGCATTGGACGTGCCGCATGCCGCCCGCGCACCAAAGTAACGTGCGGCAGGGCCAGTGCGCTCGCCATCTTGTAGTGGGTTTCGGCCCGCCCGCGCACGGCTGGCGTAAATCGACAGACCGGTCTTATCTGACCTTATCGAGCGTTCCGGCGCCACTTTTGCGACAATGGCTGTTTTCGCGCGTCGATCGTGCGTGTGCAGCGCCACCGCGTCGCCGCTTTCGATCCGCTTTCCGGTCCTTTCGCGCCGCTTTGTCGCGGCCACACCCTATCGCACATGGCTCTGCCCCATATCGATCTCCTGTACTCCGTATCCGGCCTGGCAGTCGGATTCCTGGTCGGATTGACCGGCGTCGGCGGAGGCTCGCTGATGACGCCGCTGCTCGTGCTGCTGTTCGGGGTGCATCCGGCGACGGCCGTCGGCACCGATCTGCTCTACGCAGCCGCGACCAAATCGGCGGGCACGCTCGTGCACGGTCTGAAGGGGTCGGTCGAATGGCGCATCACGGGCCGGCTCGCCGCCGGCAGTGTGCCGGCAGCGGCGCTCACGCTGTGGTGGCTCCAGCATCACGGCATCCACTCGCCGCGCGCGACAGCGCTCTTGCAGCATATCCTCGGCACCGCGTTGCTGATCACGTCGATCGCGCTCGTGTTCCGCCCGCAGCTGATGCGATTCGCGGCCCGCACGCGACGCCAGCCTTCCGCCGGCAGCACCACCGCATTGACGATCCTGACGGGCGCCGTGCTCGGCGTGCTCGTCTCGCTGACTTCGGTCGGCGCGGGCGCCATCGGTGTGACGGTGCTGTTGCTGCTCTATCCGTCGCTGCCGACAGCGCGCATCGTCGGCTCCGACATCGCCCACGCCGTACCGCTCACGCTCGCCGCGGGCATGGGGCACTGGCTGCTCGGCTCGGTCGATTGGATGATGCTGCTCTCGCTGCTGATCGGTTCGCTGCCCGGCATCGCGCTGGGCAGCCACTTATCGGCACGCGCACCCGAAACGCTGCTACGCAATCTGCTGGCGGGCGTGCTCGTACTGATCGGCGTGCGGCTCGTCGTGCTGTGACATCGCGCTGACGCGATGCCTGCATCGACGGCGTGCGCGGCGCGCACGATATCCGGATGATCAGAAAACGACGCCTTGACGGACCACTTTGCGAGCAACGTCGAGATAGCGCTCGGCCGAATCCTTGAGCGTGAGCCCCGTCAGTTCGCGTTGTACGCGGCTTTGATTGAGCGCCGCGACGAGTGCGCTCGCGTAGGCGGCCGTGTCATCGGTGTCGACGAGCTGCACGCCCGGAAAGTCGTTCGCGAAACGGAACGGCTCGATGGTGTTCGCCACCACCGGAATGCCCGATGCGAGCGCTTCGAGAAATCCGATGCTGTGCCCTTCCGAGTGCGAAGGCATCGCGAATGCGCTCGCTTGCGCGAGCATCCGCGAGACGTCGGTGCGAGGGCCCTCTATCGCCACGGCATGCGTGAGACCGAGCATCAGGACGAGCTCGATCACTTGCGCATGGTAAGCGGGATCTTCGATCACGCCGCACAGCAGGAGCCGGGCGTCGGGCACTTCGCGTATCACTTGCGCGAACGCGCGCACGGTCTGCAACTGGTTCTTGATCGCCGTGTAACGTCCGATCTGCACGATTTGCGGAGCGCCGCCGCTCGCTTCGGCCGCGGCGTCGTGAAGAAAGCGCGCCGGGTCGACGCCGTTCGGAATCACGATCATGTGCGGGTGTGGCCCCACCGTGGCGATGTAGTCGTCCACGTTCGTGCGCGAGACGCCGACCACCGCGCGCGCACGCGCCGACAAAATCCGCTCGACGCGTCGGAACAGGTTCCGCTCGAAGTCGTTCGTTGCCGAATGCATGATGTAGACGATGGGCGTTGCGATCGGCAACGCACGGACATAGAACGCCGGTATCGTCGCATGCGCGAAGATCACGTCGGGCCGCACGATGCGAACGACCCGGTAAAGATGCCAGAGCTTGCCGGCCATGCCGTGCCGCTTGAGCGGAAAGCGGCACGGCACGTCGCCTTGCGCAAGCTGGCGCCGCAATTGCTCGAAATCGTCATGCGCGGGCAACAGCGATGTCAACGAGACATGGTGGTCCTCGGCCCGCTGATGCAAGGCGAGCTCGGTGGCGAGCACTTCTGCGCCGGATAACCGCGGTGCGAGCACGAGATGAAGAATCCGCATCATCTGGCCCTTACCGTTCGGTACAGCATCCATAGCGTTGCCGTGGCGAGTCCCGCGGTCATTCCCCAGGCAATGCCGGTCACGCCCCAGTAGTGGGTCGCGGGCGGCACGACCGAGAACAGCACGACGACCTGCATCACGGAAGCCTGCGTCGCCGCGCGCGCATCGCCGACGGCTCGCAGGTACGACACGAGCACCGCGATCAATGCGCCCAGCGCCATGTTGATGACGAAGATTCGGAACAGCGGCACCGCGGGCATCCATTGTGGTCCGAGCACGAGCGAAAACAGCGGCGCCGCGAGCCATCGCAACAGCACGACGATCAGCGCGAGCCCGACGCCGGCGGCCACGAGATAGAGCTGAAAAATGCGTGCGGCGCGCGCCGCGTCGCTTCGATGATGGGCCGAGAAAGTCGGAAAGAGGTATTGCGACATGGCGATCGCGGCGTCGGCGAGCAGCATTTGCGCGAGGCGCGACGACATCTGATAGGCACCGAGCTGCGCCGGTCCCAGCATCTTGCCGACCACGAGCTTGTCGAACTGATTGAGCACGAGGTTCACGACACTGCTCGCCCAGATCCAGCGGGAAAACGCGACATAGTGCCCAATGCCATGCCAGCGCAGCGCGATGGGCGGGCGCGGTCGCATCGTCGCCCAGGTCAGCGTGCTCTTGATCGCCTCGCCGAGCGCCATGCCGATCAACACGGAGATCGCGCCGGCACCCGCGATGGCCAGCAACAGGCCCACTGCGCAATCGGCACATGCCGCGGCGATCTCCACCGCGGCAATGTGCTTGAAACGGCGCTCGCGCTGCACGACGAAGTAAGTCGGCGACGCCACGCCGCGCAAGAGCGGCAACACAGCGGCAAGCTGCAGCAGCAGGATCGATCCATCGAGATGGAATTGCGCGGCCATCACCGGCGCGAGCGCGAGCAGCAGCAACGCGACGAACGCGCCCCGCGCCATCAGCGTTGTCCACACCGCGCCCAGTTCGGTGTGCGTCGGGGCTTCCCGCCCCTGGATGACCGCTTGCGCAAGTCCCGTGTCGGACAGCGACTCGGCGATCGCCACGGCGAGCAGCGCCACACTGACGCTACCGATCGCGGTCGGCCCGAGAATGCGCCCGATGGCGAGAAACTTGAGCGCCACGAGGCCACGCACCGCGACCTGCTGCAGCAATACCCACGTGGCCGCGCTCGTGCCCAGCCCCGCTCGCATCGATAGCGTCGCAAACATGCTCGATCTCACTTCCCTGCCCCACGATGCGCTCACGTTGGAAAAACTGCCCCGATTCAGAAGTAGAAAGCACAAAGTACCTTGTAGACGGCGGCTGGTGGCGCCATCTAGTAGGCCCGACCCGCCATCCTGGCGAGACGACCTGTTCTTTTCCGCCATGACGTGAGCAAAAATGACGGATGACGTAGCGCAGCCGGTGGTACGGTCATCGTGTCCCAACAGCTTCGGGCCGCAAGACCGACGAGAGCGACGAGACGATGCAAAACGACATTTCTCCCCCCGGCGCACGCGCCATACCCGAAGCGGTCCCGGCGGCACTGCCCGATGCGACGTGCAAACCGACACCGCGCGACACCGTGCTCGTCATCGAGCCCAACTTCACCGGACATCGATGGCGGTACGCGCAGTGGGCGGCCGAAGCGTACACGGATGCCGGGTATCGTTGCGTCGTGGTGACCGAATCGCGTAACGAGGACCATCGCCTCGCGCGCAAGATCACGAGCGCCGCGCGCGACGATCTCGAAATCGCGTTCGTCGATCCGCAGCAGGAGCGGCCAGGCGGTGCGGCCGGTCTCGAGCGCATTTCATATGTGCGCCATCACCGCTATTTCCGCTACGCGTACCGGCTCATCGCACAGTTCCAGCCGGTCTCGCTCGTCGTCGTGCCCTACGTCGACTACTTTCTCTACGCGCTGCCGTTTCTCGGTTCGCCGTTTGGCGGCGCTCCCTGGATCGGCATCACGATGCGCTCGTCGTTTCATCATAGAACGGTCGGCGTGAAAGCCCCCGATCGGCGCGTCGTCAACGCGGTGAAGGCTTACCTGTTTCGCCAGGCCGTGCGTGTGAAGGGCATGCGCGCGTTGCTGTCGATCGACCCGACGCTCAGCGAATGGAGTGCGCAGGCGCTCGGCCAGCGCGCTGCCGTCGTGCGTTATCTGGCCGACCCGTTTCCCGACGCTCGTGCGGACGACCCTGCCGCGGCCCGCGCGAAGCTTGGGCTCGCGCCCGACGCGCGTCATCTGCTCGTGTACGGCTCGATCACCGATCGCAAGGGCATTCGAGAACTCGTGGCGGCGCTCGAAACGATGCACGACGCACCGACGCTCGTGGTGGCCGGAGAACAAGACGGCGAAACGCGCGAATTCCTGCGCACGCGCGCGCCGCGCTTGACGCCTGCACCCGTCGTATTGGACCACTTCATCACGAACGAGATGGAGTTCGATCTTTTCTCGGCATGCGATGCCGTCTGGCTCGGCTACCAAGGGCACTACGGCATGAGCGGCGTCCTGGTGCAAGCCTACCGGTTCGGCAAACCGGTGATCGCAACCGCCGAGGGCCTCATAGGCTGGTTTTGCCGCGGCGGCACGCTGGGCCCCGTCATCGACGATCTTTCGCCGCCCTCCATCGCAGCCGCGATCGAAAAGGTATTTGCGCGCAGCGCGGATCCGGCCGATCGCACGCAAGCGCCGGAAGGCGCGCACGAGCGGCTGCTCGAACGCAACACGCTCGATCAATTCAAACGCACGCTGCAAGAAGCGATGGCCTGAGCGCCACGCCTACGACGGCTGGCTGCCGACGACCGGCACGTTCTCGGGCTCGGCCGGCGGCGTCTTCGGCACGACGGGCACCGGTGCGCTCGGCTCGGCGCTCGCGACGCCCTGAGCCGGGAACAGCGCGTTGCGCAGGAGCAGGAATGGGAATTCGATGAGCCGCGTCGTGATGTACCCAGCGGATATGGCGATGGCGATCTGAAACGCCAGCGCGAGCGCCCAGATGACCAGCGCCGGCAAGCCGAGCGCGCTCGTCTTCGCGATCAGGATATCGGCCGGTGCGAACGCGATCGAGTGCCAGAGATAGATCCCGTACGAATAGACACCGACCCATGCGATCGCGCGAAAGAGCCAGACACGCGCCATCGCGCCCGTATGTTCGAGCATGAGGACGATGAGCGCAACGTACCCGGCCGACTGGATGGTGTAGCCGATGCTCTCGTCGAGCGAATCGTGGCGTGTGGCGAACGCGAGCCAGGCCACGAGGAAACCGACGATCGCGAGCAGCATGCCCTTCTTTTGCGCGAGGCGGCGATAAAGGTCGGGCTTCATCCAATACACGGCCGCGAGCATGACGCCCGCGAGCAGGCTGTCGATGCGGTATTGCGTCTGGAAGAACGCGGCGTCGAGTCCGCCGTTGGCGACGACGATCGAACGCCCGATCAACACCGCGAGGCAAATCAAGCCGAGCATCGCGAGGATCGCATTGGCACGCAGCTTCCACCGCGCGAACAGGAGCAGCAGCGCCGGCAGCAGCAGATAGAAGTGCTCCTCGACTGCGAGGCTCCAGGTCTGGGAAATCGACGTCCCCAGGTAGTTCTGCAAATGCGTGAGGTTTTGCACGGCGAACGTGCTCAGCGGATGACGGCCCGCCACCATATGAAACGCAATGAGTACATAGTAGGCCGGCCAGATCTTGAAGATCCGCCTGACGATGAAGCGGCGTGCATCGATGACGCCGGTGCTCGCGTACTGGCGCAGCAGCAATCCGCCGACAAGAAAACCGCTCAGCGTGAAGAACAGGTTCACCCCTTCCCGGCCGAAATGCGTGAATGGGTATTGGATGATGGGTATCACACGAAAGCCGGTAGCGACCGTATGAAAGTGATAGCCCATCACCGCGATGATCGCGATGCCGCGCAGGAAGTCCAGTTCGATCGTTCGGTTTCGGACGATCGCCTTGGCTCCTCCGAAGAGAGTGCCCATCTGTTTCACCTCGTTCTCTCTTTATCGTCTTTGCGCGCCGCGGTGCTTCCGAAGCGCGCTGCCTATAGCGATGTTCCGATGCTCCCGCTGCCGCCGTCCGCCAATATCGCGCCGATCAGCGACATGGGGCCCGACCGTTGCGCTCGCGCATCAGTGCCGTCTGCCTCGTGACGCCGAACGATAGTCTCGATCCGCCAGCCGCGCTTTCGAACAGCCGGGCCAACGTTATAGTCGGACAGGAAACCATTCCCCGTGGCTTGCTTTTTGCGTCAGCCGAAGGAGGAAGGTCGAGCGACGACGCTCGCACAACGAATCAGGGAGAAACCACTCCAATGGCAACCGCTGCCCCCTATCAATCGACATTGGCCGGGCATCCCGTGTCACGCTATAACCGCTACGCGAGTCTGTGGATCTGGATCTTCATCTGCCCGCTCGCGATGGACTACAAGGCCATCAGCGATACCTCGAGCCACCTCGCGCAAATCCTGCTGGCGGTGCCGGCGTTGGCCGGTGGGGCGATGCTGATGTTGATCGCGCCGCGCATCGCGGACCGCTCGAGCCTGCGCTCGTTCGTCTGGCTCGCGATTGCGCTCGCGGTTCCCGGCAGTCTCGTCACGCAATTGATCCAGGACAACCCGATCGGGCAATACCTGCGTGTACTGTTGCCCTTCGTGCTTTTCCAGATGGGCTTCATCGTCGCCTGCCGCCCGTGGCAGGAAGGCCGTGTCGAGCAATTCGAAAAGGCGATGTTTTGGGCCAATGTCATTGCGCTGGCCTTCACGTTCGTCTATGGCATGGCAACGGGCGGGCCGCTCGAAGACGTGCGCTATCGCATCGTATCGGCGACGTTTCTTGGATTGCAAGGCGTGCTGCTGCACGAGTTCGTGATCGCCAAGCGGTTCACCGCGCTCACGCTCGTCCTGTTCATGGGGACCATTCTCATCGAACTGCTCAGTGTCACGCGCTCTTTGCTCGTCGGCACCGCGCTCCTCTTTGCGCTCGCGGTCTGGATGAGCGCGCCTTCGCTGCGCTATCTCGTGCGGGCGCTCCTGCGCGCGACGGTGGCCACGATCCTGCTCGGCGGGATGGCATTCGGGGCGGCCACGTTTTTTCCGGCGGTGGCCGGCCACTGGACACAGCGGCTTTTCTTCGCCGAGAAGGCGACGGCGACGGGCAAGGATCCAACGACCGTCACCCGTCTGGCCGAAATGAAGTATCAGTACGACGAAGTCACGTCCGCGCCGGTATCGACGCTCTTCGGTATGGGCTACGGACACGAGTACCGCTATTCGCCGAGCTATTTGCCCGATTTGCAAGGGCAGATGACCAAAAAGGACTTCTACGCGATTCATGACTGGTCGGCCGGACACAACTTCTGGGTCTATCAGTTCTTTGCGGGCGGGTTGTTCTTCGGCGTCGCCATGCCGGTAGCCATCCTTTTCGCGCTCTATCGTTGCACGATCACCTACCGGCGATGGCGCATGCATATGCCGCATGTTCCCTATCTACCGGTGCTCGGTCGCGCGATTCTGCTCACGGCGGCCTTGCCCGCCACCTCGATCGGCGGCAATCCGCTCGGTCCGCGTTTTTCCGGACTCGTCTTCGGTGTGTCGCTCGGACTGATGATCGCGATGCACGTGCAGTTGCGTCGGCTGGGAGCGCAGATGAGGCCCGCACCGATACGACATCAACCGGCGGTCGGTCGGCCCGTGCCTCAGACCGCGCTCGGCGCGCAACAGCGGCAGAGCGACGGCGTCGACGACCGGCACGAGCCGTCACTCGCTGCGCCAATAGCTCCGACGCCAGCGCTCACGCAGCGCCGCGACGACGACCGTATCGAGCCGCAATAACGCTATGAGAATCCTTCAGTTGACAGCCACGCTCGATCCGGAAGCAGGCGGTCCGGCCGAAGGCGTGCGGCAAAGCGTCCAGGCGCTTTCCGCGCTCGGGCATCGGGTCGAGATCGCCTCGCTCGATGCGCCCGATGCGCCGTTCCTCGCTCAGCCGGGTGCGATCGTCACCGGACTCGGGCCGCCGCAAGGAAAATACGGACGCACGCCCCATGCGGTGCCGTGGCTGCGCGAGCACGGGCCGCGCTTCGACGCCGTCGTCGTCAACGGCCTCTGGCAGTATCACGGCTTCGCCGCGTGGCGCGCGCTGCGACGCCTCGGCGTGCCGTACTACGTGTTCGCCCACGGCATGCTCGACCCCTGGTTCAAGCGCGCGTATCCGCTCAAACATGTGAAGAAGTGGCTTTATTGGCCTTGGGCCGAATACCGCGTGCTGCGCGATGCGCGTGCGGTCCTGTTCACGACCGAAGAGGAACGCCTGCTCGCACGCCAATCGTTCTGGCTGTATCGCGCGCGCGAGCAGGTGGTTTCGTATGGCACGGCGGCACCGCCCGCTCATGCGGCCCCGCTGCGCGCAGCGTTCTTCGCGGCGCGGCCCGAGCTCGAGGGCAAGCGGCTCATTCTCTTTCTCGGCCGCATCCACCCGAAAAAGGGCTGCGACCTGTTGCTGCGCGCGTTCGCCAATCTCGCGCAGCTCGCAGGCGACGCGCATCTCGTGCTGGCCGGCCCCGGCAGCGACGATACGCTCGCCGCGCTGCGCGACGAGGCACGCCGCGCCGGCATCGAAGCACGCGTCACCTGGGCCGGCATGCTCAAGGGCGAGCTCAAATGGGGTGCCTTCTATGCCGCCGATGCGTTCGTGTTGCCATCGCATCAGGAAAACTTCGGCATCGCTGTCGTGGAGGCGCTCGCGTGCGGCGTGCCCGTCTTGATCTCGGACAAGGTCAACATCTGGCGCGAAGTGGCCGGCGATGGTGCGGGGTTTGTCGCCCCCGATACCGTGGCAGGTACGGAGCGCAACTTGAGGCGCTGGTTCGCGCTCGACGAGCAAGCCCGCACGCGCATGCGCACGCGGGCTGCCGCGACGTTCCGCGAGCGCTTCACCGTCGAAGCGCACGCCAGGCGGCTCGTCGACGTGCTCGAGGCCGATGCGGCGCGTCCGACTTATCCGCTCGAGCGTTCGGCGCGATTATCGTCGTCATAGACGATCTCGGCCCCCGACCCCTGAGTGCCCGCGCGATCGCGCGGGCAGCCCGCACATCGCGCGATATCGCAGCGGCCGCTCGTCACTCCTTTGCAATGCGCGAGAGCGTCGCGGCGGCGAACGGCAGGGAATCGACCTTCGCGTCGCTGTTGCCAGCGTTCGCGTACGCGTCGTTGCTCGCCGGGAGTGCATCGACCCTGCCGAGCGAAGAGGCCAGCCGCTCGGCCAGCCGTAGCGCCAGCGCCGTGATCGTGATGGTGGGAAAGTTGGCGCCCACGCTCGGGAACACGGAGGAGCCGGCAATGTGCAGATTGTCGATGCCGTGAACCTTGCAGTCGCGGTCGACCACGCCTTCGTGCGGAGAATCGTGCATACGCGTGGTGCCCATGTGATGCCAGGTCCCTTCGAGCGACGACGGCCACGCACGGCCCTCGAGCGGCTCGTCGAGCCGTACCTGCGCGACACCGCTCGCACGCAGTTCATCGGCCATCAAGGCGAAGGTCCGGTCGAACGTGCGCTGCACGAGCGAATCGAGCCGCCATGCAACCTTGACGCGCGGCATGCCGAGCCGGTCGCGCGATTCGCTCAACGTCACGCGCGAATCGCGGTTTGGCGCCGCCTCGACGATCGCCTGCAGTTTGACATCGGTGATCAGCGCACGCGGCTGAAAAAGCCGCGTCAAGCCAAAGCCGACCGTATCGATGGGATGGGCGGCCATCGTGGCGACATCGTCGCGCAAGCGCCACCCCGGTTGATCTTTCTTCAAGAGCGCCTGCTTGCAGCGGATCAGCGCCTCGGCGCCGGCGCTGCCCTCACCGTAGAACAGGGAGAAGAACCAGACGCGCGAGTTCAGTAGCTGCTCGCGCCGCAGCACGTCGGGCGTCAACGCGAACTGCGACGAGATCGGCGTGCCCAACGCGGCCACGGCGGCGTTCTGGTAATGGAACTTGATGTCGTAGAGCTTGTTGCGCGCCCACGCTTCGGAGAATCGGACGCTCGCGGACATGATGCGCGGATGGTCCATGAAGAACCGGCCGACGACGTCGTTGCCGTTGCCCAGCCCCGCCGGCTGCACACGGTTGGAAGCGAGCAGGATGCGTGCGTTCTCGATACCGCCCGCGGCAAGCACGTACTGTTTCGCGCGCACGGCGATGCGGCGGCCCGATAGCGTGGCGACTGCGATGCCCGTCACGTGCGAGGCGGTGCGATCGGTCTCGATATCGACCGCATTGGCATGCAGAAAAACCCGCACGCTTGCCGAACGCTCGAGCGCGCTGCGATAGAGCTTGCCGAAGCGCGCGGGCGGGCTGAACTGCGCGACGGTATCGCGGACCTTGCCCGTCACGAGCGGAATGCGGCGCACGTCCGGTCGCCCGATCGCGCGCTCCCAGAATTCCGGATCGAAATTGTTCGGGCCGAGCTTGAGCCACGCATGCGTGCGCGCATAGTAGGGCGCCAGCTCGTCGAGCCCGAACGGCCAGCCGCTATGCGGCACCCACTCGCGCTTGTCGAAGTCCCATGGATCGAGCGGGCGGCACCAGCCGCCCCAACAATTGCTGCTCCCGCCGAGAAAACGGCTGCGGCTGCCATCGGCAAACGAGTATGGCAGGCCGGCATTTTCGCCCCGATACAAATCCCGCGTTTCATCATCGGCCTTGTATCCGCCGCTTTCGAGCAGACATGTATCGATGCCAAGCCGATTCATTTCAAGCGCGAGCGTAATCCCCGCCACGCCCGCGCCAACAATACAAACCGTAGCTTCGACGATGTACCCCTCGTCGACAGTGCGCGTATCGACAAACATTCTTTTTCCCCAGTTTTATTGGGATAATGAGCCGGTGCGTTTTCCTCGTCGGCCAATTTCGCGCCGCCTCCGGCCAACGAAATTCCGTTCAATTATGAATAGTCGGTGAAGCGAAGTTAAAACCAAAAAAATTATTGCGCATACGATCCGATGAATTACGCAATACCGTCATGTTTGCTCTTTTTATCTGCATTATCAAAAGCGCTTGCGCAGGAGCCGGCACGGATTGCCGCCATAAACACCCTCCGCATCGAGCGAACGATGCACGACCGACAGTGGTGTGACCACGGCCGAGCGCCCGATGGTGACCCCCATCTGCACCACGCATTTCGAGGTGATCCAGACACCGTCTTCTATGACGATCGGTGCCACGCGCAAATCCATCGTCGTCGACATGTCATGCGAGCCCGCGCTCAGAAACGTGCCTTGCGAGATACAGACGTGCGAGCCGATTCGAATGGGCGCCTGGTTGTAGATCCAGACATCGACGCCGAACCAGCAGTGATCGCCGACTTCCAGATTCCAGGGTGCCTTCACGCGCAGCGGATGCACGAAACGACAGCCGGTGCCGATCTTCGCGCCGAAAAGGCGCAATAGCGCAACGCGGACAGCGGAGATCGGCAGGAGCTTGTTGTTGATCACGCACGCTTCGACGAGGAACCAGATCGCTTCGATCAGCCTGCTGCGGCGTGCAACGTAATTGCCCTTGCCCGCCCGCGACAAGTCGATGACGCGCCGTGCGGCGGCCGAGTCGGCAGGGGCGCCTGTCACGCGCGCACTCCCGGCCCGCCTCGCTGACAGGTCGTCGTTGTCCAGGCGCGCTTGCGCGGCCTCGTCATGGTCGATATGGCGCTCCATCGCCGATGCCCTCGAATGTTCTTGCTCTCGTGCGGGGATTATCGAGCGCGACGCATGCCACGATTTGTCGGCAGCCGCACGGATGGCGGGCCGTTACGGTGTTTTGGCGGCGCCGCAGGGTCTGCCCGCGCGAGCATGGGAGCTGTCAGACGTTGCACAAGGGAGTCTGCTTGTGACACTGTTTTCGCAGCATCGACATGGCGCCGGATGGGCGCAAGAAGGCAGAGCGCGGCGAACTGAGCTCGCGCGGACCGCGCACGCCGCACTCGTGTCCGCGGCCGCATGCGTTGCGCTCCTTGCCGCTGCGCCGCTCGCCGCGCAGCCGCCCGGCGCACCCGCCGGGGCGCCCGGTGCCGGCAATGCCCGCAACAACAACAACGCCGCCGCAGCCCCCGGCACGGCCGGGGACCGAGCGGCCGCGGCGCGCACCACCGCCAATCAGTTACGCGGCATCGGCAACGAGGAAGCGCTCATGGGCGGCCCCCCCGCCTATAGCAATCCGTATCCAACGGCGGGCGACGCGGACGAAGCGCGTCAAACGGAATTGATGAAGGCCGAGCGCGTGCCGACAGGCGGCGGCCCTGGCCTTGGCTACGATCCGCTGCCACCGGGCGGTCGTCGCCGGCCGCCCCCGGCGGATGACGCGAACGGGGGCGCAGCCGGGGCCGACAACGGGCCCGCACGCACGCCGCAAGCCGCCGCGCAAGCAGCCTATCGCGACGCGTTCAAGGGCCCGGCCAATGGGAATGCAAACGGACAGACCGTCTATCGGATGCCGTGGTAGCGCGCGAGGGCGCGACTACTGCGCGACTACTGCGCGGCTACATGGACGGCGACTTCGACCGTATGCTCCCCACCTCCGAGGATGATGCCGCGCAGCAGCGATACGTCGGTATAGTCGCGGCCATAGCCGAGCGTGACGTGATCGAGATCGGCCAGCACATCGTTGGTGGGATCGAGATCGACCCAGCCGGTCCCGGGACAAAACACCGATACCCACGCGTGGGATGCATCGGCGCCGATGAGCCGCGGTGTCCCCTCCGGTGGCACCGTGCGCAAGTAGCCGCTCACGTAGCGAGCCGCCAGGCCGATCGAACGCAGGCAGCCGATCATCACTTGCGCGTAGTCCTGACAGACCCCCTGGCGTAGATGAAACGCGCGCAGCGCGGGCGTATCGAATTCGGTGGCCTGCGGCGCGTAGACGAAATCGGCATGGATCCGATGCATGAGGTCGGTGGCGCCCACGGCGAGCGGCGTGCCGGGCGCGAAGCTCGATTGCGCGTACGCCCGCAGCTCCGGTGCGAGCGCGATGTTCGGCGAGGCGAAGACGAATTCGCTCTCGGGCATATAGGGCTCGCCGGCGCGGTAGCGCAGGGCGGCGGCGACAGTGTCCCAGGCCGGTGTCGCCCACACGTCGAGCGCCGCCCAGCGCTCGGCCAACTCGACCGTCGTTTCGCTCGTGACTTCCAGGTAGTCGTGCGGGGCCTCGAAGGAAAAGTAACGCACCTCGTTACCGAACGCATCGATGTGGGCACTCTCGTAAGCGGGCACCGGGTCGATCTTCAAACGATGCGAGAGCACACGCTGCCAGGCGCAATCGAGCGGCCGGAGTGCGGCGAGATGCTGTGCCGTCTCGACCGGCACCGTATAGCGATAGGTCGTGACGTGCGAAACCGACAGCCTCAGCTCTGCGCTCATGTCGATAGCCTCGCTGCCAGCGGGTTGTCCGCGTGGGAGAAGTAGCGGCTGCTGATCTCGTTCGATGCCGCGGCCACATGCGAGGCCAGTTCGTCGCATAGGGCGGCGAGCGTCGCGTAGCGCCCCGCGGCGTCGGTGCTGCAAAGGCGCTCGAGCGTCGGCAGCGACGATACGGGCGGCATGGCCTCGCCGAACGGCCGCCGCACCGCGCCGCCCGCGGCCGCGGCGATCTCGTCGAGTTTCTTCGCGAGCCGCTCGTAGACGCCGTAGAGCCCACGCGGATTCGTCGGGTCGACGACGACGAGATCGATCAATGCGGGCACCTCGAGCCGCCCCGGATACAGCGAGCGATAGGTCAGCGTGCTGTCGAAAAGCTGCAGCAGCAGATCGAAGCCGGCAGGCGTGGCCAGCACGCCTGCGTCGGCCACGACGCGCAACAGCGTCGTCATCCCGATCACGCGCTCGATGTGCCGGCCCGCGAAGAGCAGCCGCCATGCTTCGTCGCGGACCATGCGATCGCCTTGCGCGCCGCTGATGGCCGAAAGCTGCATGGCGAGCGTCTCCAGCGCGTTCATCAGCGCGACGCGATCGTACGAATCGTAGCGCTCGCCCTGCCCCGCCTCCTCCCCTCGTGCGTTCGACGGCGGCACGAGCGACAGCGCATGCAGTGCATCGCGAAAATCGTTGCGCGCGGCGAGAATCGTCCGCCAGTGGTCGTTCGAGAGCCGCGCGCGGATTTCGCCGCAAGCCCGCGCCTGGCTCGCGATGATGCGACCGATGCTGGCCGTGCCCGAGTGCTCGTGCAAACCGGCCACCAGCGCGCGTTCGAACGCATGGCGCGTGGGCCGGGCCGCCGGTTCGGCAGCCCCAATGAGCTCGAAGCGCGCGGCGAGCTCCACGAGCGTGGCCAGCATCTCCTCGGAATCGTGGCTGTCGAGCGAGCCGAGAATGAGGCGGGCGAGCCTCACGCTGTTTTCCGCGCGCTCGCTGTAGCGCCCGGCCCAAAACAGGTTTTCGGCGGCGCGGCTCGATACGGTGCGGCGGCGATAGGCGAAATCGCCGGGCTTCATCGGAGTGGGCAACAGCGAAAAGGTCGAGCCCGGCCGGCTCGACAGCACCCAGGTATCGACGCTGCTGCCGCCCGACTGCATCGAGACGCTCGTTTGCCGGTCGCCCGCCATGCGCGTGAAAGCGCCCGGCAGCACGTGCCAGCCGCCCGACGCCCCCGCGATCGCATACACGCGCAGCGCGCAGGGCCGGTGCGATAACGTGCCGTCCTCGTAGCGCGGCGCGCACGAATAAGGCAGCGGCGCCTGGATCGTGAACGCGTCGGGCGCCTGCTCGATGCGCGCGCGCCAGTCGGCCAGACGCTGCGGTCCGGCCGCGAGCCCGGGCGGCATGTCCGATGAGGCCGGATGCGGCAGTCCTGCCCAGGTCGGCGCGAGCCATGCATCGGTGAGCCGGGCGAATGCGTCTTCGCGCACGGCCGCTTCGCCGCACCACCAACTGGCGACGCTCGGCAAAGCGAGGGGCTCGCCGAACAACGCTTCGGCGATCTTGGGCAAGAAACCGTGCAGCGCCGCGGACTCGACCACACCGGCCCCCGGGGCGTTGGATACGACGACATTGCCGGCGCGCATGACCTCCAGCAGGCCCGGCACGCCAATGCTCGATTCGGCGCGCAGCTCGACCGGATCGCAAAAGCTGTCGTCGAGCCGGCGCAGCAGGCCGTGCACGCGCTCGAGGCCCGCCAGCGTCTTCAGATAGAGTTTGTCGCCGCGCACCGTGAGATCGCTGCCTTCGACGAGTGTGAGGCCGAGATAGCGCGACAGGAACGCATGCTCGAAGTAGGTCTCGCTGAACGGCCCCGGGCTCAACAGCGCGATATGCGGCGAGCCGGCTCGGGCCTGGCGCTCGTCGTCGGTCATCGTCGTGCGCGCCGCCTGCGCGAGCGTCGCGATCAACTGCGAGTACGACGGGGCGAGCCGTTGCACGCCGAGCGCGCGAAACGGCTGAGCGAACAGGCTCGAAACGATGAGCCGGTTCTCCAGCGCGTAGCCGAGCCCCGACGGCGCCTGCGTGCGGTGCCCCATGACGGTCCATTCGCCAGCGGGCCCGCGGGCCAGATCGACGGCCACGATCTGCAGATATCGGCCGCCCGGCGGCAAACAACCCTTCATCGGGCGCAGATAGCCCGGATGCCCGAATACGAGCGCCGCGGGCAACAAGCCGCGAGCGAGCACTGTCTGCGCACCATAGATATCGGCGATGAGCGCCTCCAGCAGTCGCGCGCGCTGCGCGACACCGCGCTCGATCGTCGCCCATTCGTTCTCGTCGACGATGAACGGGAGCAGATCGAGCGCCCAGGGCCGCGGCTCGCCGTTATCGGCATAGACGTTATAGGTGATGTCGTTGTCGCGGATCTGCCGGGCGATAGCGGCTGCGGCAGGCTCGAGGCCCGCGACGCCGTCCACGCCCAGCAGGCCGAAAAAACGCCGCCACGGCGCGCGCAAGGCGCCCGTGGCATCGCGCAGCTCGTCCCAATGGCCGGCGCGCGTCGGAACGTCGAGCAATCGCGCGAGCGCATCGGCGACATCGGCCGCGGCATCGAACGGCAGGGTCGATTGAAAAGGCAAAAGGCTCTCTGGCTTCGGTCAGTCGTCGCCGCCGACACGCCGCAGATCGAGCGTAAAAGGCATCTCGAGGCTGCGCTCGCGCGCCTTTACGGACATCGGCCCGGGCGTGTGACCGATCGTAAAGAAGCGCGCACGCCGCCGGCTCTGCGCTTCGTAGGCATTGACGGGAAACGTCTGATAATTGCGTCCACCCGGATGTGCGACATGATACTGGCATCCGCCGAGCGAGCGCTCGGCCCAGTTGTCGACGAGATCGAACGTGAGCGGCGCATGCACGCCGATGGTCGGGTGAAGCGACGACGACGCCTGCCATGCGCGAAAGCGCACGCCCGCCACGTACTCGCTCGCACGGCCCGTAGGCTGCAGCGGCAGCGGCACGCCGTTGACCGTTACGGTATGGCGGTTTTCGTTGAGACCGAGCGCGCGCACCTCGATGCGCTCGAGCGAAGAATCGACGAAGCGCACCGTGCCGCCTGGCCCCCCCTCCTCGCCCATGACGTGCCAGGGCTCGAGCGCATGGCGCAGCGTCAGCGCGACGCCGCTCGCATCGAACTCGCCGACGAGCGGGAAGCGGAATTCGAAATGCGGCGCGAACCAGGCACGATCGAACGCGTAGCCAGCCGCGCGAAGATCGGCGAGCACATCGTCGAAATCCATCTGCACGAAGGTGCTCAACATGAAGCGATCGTGCAGCTCGGTGCCCCAGCGCGTGAGACGCGTCGTGTACGGCGTGCGCCAAAAACGCGCGACGAGCGCGCGCAGCAGCAGTTGCTGCGCGAGGCTCATGCGCGCATGCGGCGGCATCTCGAAGCCGCGCAGCTCGAGCAAGCCCAACCGCCCCGTAGGACCGTCGGGCGAATAGAGCTTGTCGATGCAGAATTCGGCGCGGTGCGTGTTGCCCGTCACGTCGATGAGGATGTTGCGCAATGCACGATCGATGAGCCAGGGGGGCACCGACTCGTCGCCCGCGCCCAGCGCCGCGAGTCCGTCGAGCTGACGCTGCAGCTCGCGAAACGCGATCTCGAGTTCGTAGAGCTGATCGTTGCGGGCTTCGTCGACGCGCGGCGCCTGGCTCGTCGGACCGATGAAGAGCCCGGAGAACAAGTACGACAGCGAAGGATGGTTGTGCCAATAGCCGATGAGGCTTGCGAGCAGATCGGGGCGGCGCAGGAATGGGCTGTCGGCCGGCGTCGCGGCGCCCAGCACCATGTGATTGCCGCCGCCCGTACCCGTATGGCGTCCGTCGAGCATGAACTTTTCGGGGCCCAGATACGATTCGTGCGCGGCGCGGTAAAGGAACGCCGTATTGTCGACGAGCTCGCTCCACGTCGCGGCCGGATGGATGTTGATTTCGATGACGCCGGGATCGGGCGTCACCTGCAGCAGCTTCAGGCGCGCATCGCGCGGCGGCGGATAGCCTTCGATCACGATCTTGACCTGCAGGTCCGCAGCCGTCGCCTCGACGGCCGCCAGCAGGTCGAGATAGTCGTCGAGCGCGGCCAGCGGCGGCATGAAGACATAAAGCGCGCCGCCTTTGCGGCCCGCCGCCGCGGCGTCAGCTTCCGCTTGCGGCCCGGCCGCGCGCACGGGATCGCGCGCTTCGACGCAAAGCGCCGTGCGATGTAGCCATGCCGCCGATTCGCCGTGCTCCGGCATACGCGCATCGGCCGCGGCGGCGTCGCCGCCTTGCCCTCGCGATGCGCCGGCGCGATCAGCGGCCCGGGCGGGCTTCACAACGTCGTTTGCCGCGTCTTCCCGCGACGCATACTGCGCACGCAATTGCGTTGCGCTGCGCAACGCGGCCGGCGGCCCGAACGGATCGTGCTCGTGCAGCCGGGGATGGTCCGCCGCACCGACCCAGGGCAGCGCATCGAGCGGCAACCGATAGCCCATCGGCGAGTCGCCCGGAATCAGGTACATGCGCTCGTCGCGAAAGAACCAGGGCCCCGTGATCCAGCGCGGGCCTGCGAGTGTCGCCGCCGTGTCCCGTTCCCGCGCAATCGGCAGTGCGTAACCGGTCACGGCTGCCAGGCCCGCATCGAAGATACGCCGCAGCCGCAGGCGTTCGAGCTCGTCGTCGAGACGCGAATCGAACGGATCGACGTTCACCGGCAAGCGTCGCTCGCGCCACAGGTAGTACCAGACATCCTCGTAGCCGGGCTGGATATGCGTGTCGTCGAGTGCGAGCTTGCCCGCCAGATGGCGGATGAACCGGCCGGTATCGTCCGCGGTGTAGTGCATCGGCTCGCGTTCATCGGCGAAGCGCGTCGGGTCCTGCCAGCACGGCTCGCCATCCGCGCGCCAGAAGAGCGACAGCGCCCAGCGCGGTAGTTGCTCGCCCGGATACCACTTGCCCTGCCCCACGTGCAGGAAGCCGTTCGCGCCATATCGGGCGCGCAGCTTGTCCATCAGCGAGACCGCATAGCCACGCTTGGTCGGCCCGAGCGCATCGGTGTTCCACTCGGCGGCATCGCGCTCGCGCACCGAGACGAACGTAGGCTCGCCGCCCATCGTGAGCCGCACGTCCATCGACTCGAGATCCGCGTCCACGTGCGCGCCGACGCGCTCGATGTCCTGCCAGAGCGCATCGTCGTAAGGCTTGGTCACGCGCGGCGTCTCGAGCACACGCGTGATCGACATGCTGTGCGAAAACTCGACCTCGCATTCGTCGAGTGCGCCCGCTACCGGCGCCGCGCTGCCCGGCTGCGGCGTGCACGCGACGGGAATATGCCCTTCGCCGGCGAGCAGCCCCGACGTGGGGTCGAAGCCGATCCAGCCCGCGCCCGGCAGATAGACCTCGCACCACGCGTGCAGATCGGTGAAGTCGACCTCCGTTCCGCTCGGACCATCGAGCGCTTTCTCATCGGGGGCGAGCTGCAGCAAATAGCCCGAGACGAAGCGCGCGGCAAGGCCGAGATGGCGCAGCGTCTCGACGAGCAGCCAACCAGTGTCGCGGCACGAGCCCGAGCCTTTTTCGAGCGTTTCTTCCGGCGTTTGCACGCCGGGCTCCATGCGGATCAAATAGCCGATCTCATCGGCGAGACGCTGGTTGATCGCGACGAGAAAGTCGACCGTGCCGCACGGCGTGCGGTCGATGCTTTCGACGAAAGCGGCAAACCGCGGCGTCGGCTCGGCCGCGCGCACGAGATACGGCGCAAGCTCGGCGGCAAGCGCGCTCGCATAAGTGAACGGGAATTTCTCCGCCTCCGGTTCGAGGAAGAAATCGAACGGGTTGTAGACGGACATTTCAGCCACGAGATCGACCGTGACCTGGAATTCGCGCGTGGGCTCGGGAAAGACGAGGCGCGCCTGGTAGTTCGCAAAGGCATCCTGCTGCCAGTTGACGAAATGGTTCGCCGGCTCGACGCGCATCGAATACCCGAGGATGGGCGTGCGGCAATGCGGCGCCGGCCGCAGCCGGACGACTTGAGGTCCGAGCGCGACCAGGCGGTCGTAGCGGTACCGCGTGACATGATTTAACGCGACGCGAATCGACACGTGAGTACCTCGAAGCGGTGAGCGGGAAACGTTTCGGCCGCGGCGCTCATGCCGCGTGCGGCTGAGACTGAGACTGCGTTTGCGATTGCGATTGCGATTGCGATTGCGATGATTGCGATTGGGACTGAGATGCTGTTTGAACGACGGCAGCCTCCGGTTCCGGCGCGAGCGGCACGAGGAAATCGCGGCTGACACGGCTGCCGAGTTCGTTGATCCGCACGAGGAAATCGGTCAGCCAGGCATGCAGCCCGCCACGCAGGATGTCGCCGATCGACGCGGCCCGCACATCGGCATGAAGTTGCACGGCCATCGCCTCGGCGTGCGCGGAGCGCGCGTTACGCACCCGCGCGATGATCTGGCGAACTTCGTCGAGGCTCGCGGCGAGCGAGCGCGGCCAGTCCGCGAAGAGGATCAACAAGTCCGCGACGCGCTCCGGCGTGATCACATCGCGGTAGACCTTGCGATAGACCTCGAAGCCCGACACCGAGCGCAGCACTGCTGCCCAGTGATAGTAATCGAGCGACTGCGCGAGCGGCTGGGTCAGCATGCCGCCGCGTTGCTCGAGCATCTCGTACTTGACGTCGAGAATGCGCGCGGTGTTGTCGGCCCGCTCGAGGAACGTGCCCAGGCGCATGAAGTAAAACGCCTCGTCCTTGACCATGGTGCCGAGTTGCACGCCGCGCGATAGATGCGAGCGGAATTTGACCCACTCGAAGAACTGGCCCGGATCGCGATCGAGCACGCCGTCGGCAAGCATGCGCTGCGACTCGAGCCACGTCGTGTTGAGCGTTTCCCAAAGATCGGTCGTGATGGCGCCGCGCACGGCGCGTGCGTTTTCCCGCGCGGCACGCAAGCAGTTGACGATCGACGAGAGGTTGTCGCGATCGCTCGACATGAAGGCGATCACGTCGCGGCTCGTCATGCGCGGATGCGCGGCCTCATACCTGTCCGCGAGCTCGGAAATGGACAGCATGGCGCGCCAGCCCAGCGCCGCGTATTCGTCCGATTGCGGCAACAGCGCCATTTGATAGTTCGCATCGAGCATGCGAGCCGTGTTCTCGGCACGCTCGGTATAGCGAGCCATCCAGAAGAGATGGTCGGCGGTGCGGCTTAACATACTGTCTCCCGATGCGTTCGTGGCAAGAGCGAAAATGCGGCGGTACCGCGCGACCTACTGTTCGAGCACCCAGGTGTCCTTGGTACCGCCCCCTTGCGAAGAATTGACGACGAGCGAGCCCTCGCGCAACGCAACGCGCGTGAGGCCTCCGGGCACCATCCGCACTTCGCTGCCCGAGAGCACGAACGGCCGCAAATCGATGTGGCGCGGGGCAATACCTGCCTCGACATAGGTGGGGCAGGTCGAGAGCGCCAGTGTCGGCTGCGCGATGTACTTGTCGGGCTGCGCAATCAACGCGGCGCGAAACGCCTCGATCTCGGCCGCGCTCGACGCGGGACCGACGAGCATCCCGTAGCCGCCCGCGCCGTGCGTTTCCTTCACGACGAGCTCCGACAGATGATCGAGCACGTAGCGCAGGTCGTCCGGCTTGCGGCACATCCACGTCGGCACGTTGTTGAGGATCGGCTCCTCGCCGAGATAGAACCGCACCATGTCCGGCACGTACGGATAGATCGACTTGTCGTCGGCGACACCGGTGCCCACCGCATTGGCCAGCGTCACGTTGCCGGCGCGGTAGGCCGCGAGCAAACCGGCCGCGCCGAGCGTCGAATCCGGTCGGAACACCTCCGGGTCGAGAAAGTCGTCGTCGACCCGTCGGTAGATCACATCGACGCGCTGCGGCCCCTGCGTGGTCCGCATGTAGACGAAGCCGCCCTCGACGAACAGATCCTGCCCCTCGACCAGCTCCACGCCCATTTGCTGCGCGAGAAACGCGTGTTCGAAATACGCCGAGTTGTACATGCCCGGGGTGAGCACGACGATCGTCGGGTCACCCGCGCCGTGCGGCGCCGCCGAGCGCAGCGTATCGAGCAGCAGGTCCGGATAATGCGCGACCGGCGCGACGCGATTGCGCGCAAAGAGATCGGGGAAGAGCCGCATCATCATCTTGCGGTTCTCGAGCATGTACGACACGCCCGAGGGCACCCGCAGATTGTCCTCGAGTACGTAGAACTCGCCGGCACCCGCACGCACGATGTCGATGCCGGCGATGTGCGCGTAGATGTCGCGCGCCACATCCACGCCTTGCATCTGCGGACGGTACTGCCCGTTGGCGAGGATCTGCTCCGCGGGAATGACGCCCGCGCGCATGATCGCCTGATCGTGATAGACGTCGTGAATGAAGCGGTTCAGCGCGCAAACGCGCTGGCGCAGGCCCCGTTCGAGGGCCGCCCACTCGTGTGCCGGAAAGATGCGCGGAATGACGTCGAACGGAATCGTACGCTCGGTGCCGACCCCGGTCTCGTCCTTTGCGCCATAGACCGCGAACGTAATGCCGACGCGGCGGAAGTTCAGATCCGCTTCGGCGCGTTTGTTCGCAATCTGCTGCTCGCTTTGCGCGCACATCCACCCGTGGAATTCACGGTAGTGCGCGCGTGTCTCGCCGCAGCCTGGAAACTCGGCTGGCGGCACGCCCGCAATAGCGGGTCCATCGCGCTCGAACATCTCGCTGAAGAAGGCTTGCGTCATGGCCGATATTCCCGTCCGTTATTCGGGGCCGTTGGCGCTCAAAGCATGGCCCCGTCGAGCCCGACTATCGCCCTCATCGGGACGCAGTCGTTCGGTATCAAGCATTCTTCGATGGAGGCGGCAGCACGCGGCGGCCGCACTCGAAAGCCCGGTCGATCTCGCTTCGCCCGGCGCTCAACGCCACGGTAGCCGGCTGCGAGGCCGAGCGCGATAGGGGGAAAACCCGCAGCACAGGCCGTGCGGCAGGCCACCGGACGTTGGGACGCATCAACGCAATTAGCGTGCCGATGCAAGCCAGGCTTGAGGGAGCGCGGATCAGCGACGGGTTATATCGGCGGACCGGCGGGGCTGCCAGCGCTCGCGCACTTCAATGGGGCATCAGTAAAAGTACGCCGCACCGACACGGGGCACCGAAGCCCCGCGGGTCACCCGGCCCGCCGGGATTCGATCGCCGGCGTTGCGCGCCGGGCGCATTCGATGAGCCGCGCCTCCAGGCGCGCCAACACCGATGCCGTGGACAGCGTCTCGCAGGCGAAGCGCCGAGCCTCCGCGCCGAGCCGCGCACGACGTGCCGGATCGTCGGCAAGATTCACGATCGCCCGCGCAAACGCGCGCGCATCGTCGGGTTCGACGACGATCCCGCGCGGAGCGACGGTGTCGTAAAGCTCCGTCCCGGAACGCGCCATCGCCACGATGGCGCGCGCGCTGGCCATCATGCCCGTGAGCTTCGAAGGCATGACCAGATCGGCCGCATCGGCGCGCTGCGGCAGCGCATGAATATCGGCGAGATTGAGCAGCTCGTTCAGCCGTTCGGCAGGCTGTAGGCCCAGCACGCGGCAGTTCGGAAGCGCTGCACACCGTTCGGCGATACCGGCCTTCGTCGGGCCTTCGCCGCAAAAGACGAAGCAGATGTCGGTACGATGGGCGAGCAGGATGGCCGCATGGACGAGATGCTCGAGCCCCTGCTTCGTTCCCATGTTGCCCGCGTAGAGCACCACTTTCGCGTCATCGCGGATCGCAAGCGTTCGCCGGTACCCGCTCGGGCGATCGAGCGGACGGATCCCCTCGACATCGACCCAGTTCGGTGCGCAAAACGCTTTGGACGCGTCGACGCCGAGACGCGAAAGCCGCTCGACCATCTTCGCCGAGATCGACGAGACGACATCGAAGCGCGTGAGCAGCGAGCGCTCGACGCCGCGCGCGAGCCGGGCCGCGCGCGGGCTCCGAAGCATGCCCAGGCCAAACGCCGCATCCACTTCGAAGTCCTGAACATGCAGCCACGCACGCGCACCCGTCATGCGCGCCACCGCCAGCGCGGCGGGGGCGCACAGCAGGGTCGGCGCGACGGCCATGACGACATGGGGCCGCCAGCGCAACTGACGCGCCATCGGCACGGCCGAGCTCAGCGCGAACGAAGCCAGGTGCACGAGACGCGTCGCACCGCTCGGGCGCGCCGGCACCCATAGCGGCGCGCGCCAGACGGTCACGCCCGCGCGCGTTTCGCGCCGATAACGCCAGGCGTGCCACCCTTCGGCCACGCGCCACTCAGGGTAGTACGGGGGCGCGGTGACGACGCGCACGTCATGGCCGCGCACGGCCAGTGCCTCGGCCATCTCCGCCGTGTACTTGCCAGTGCCGGTCAACTCGGGCGCATAGTTCAGACCATAGACGAGCAGCCTCATTGGCGCAGTCGCTCCGCGCCGGTCGCCGGTTGATCGCCGCTCTTGTCGACGAGCATCGTCGCGCAGCCGCGCGCGATATTGGCCGCCGCCGAGCGCGGATCGAACCGCGCGATGCGTTCGAGGCACTGCTCCGCCGTCGCCCGCGTATCGGCGAATCGCTCCATCGCCATCAACAGCGTGTCGCGCAGCGCGGCGATATTGCCCGCTTCGAATGCATAGCCCGTTTCGCCCCTTACGACGAGCTCCGGCACGCAGCCGCACTGGTCGCTGACGACAGCCGGACAACCGTGGCTCAGCGCCTCGTTGACGACGAGGCCCCAAGGCTCGCTCGTGCTCGGCAGCACGAGGCACGTCGCGGCGAAGTACTCGTTCGAAAGCGGCTCGTCTTGCAGACTGCCGACGAAATGCACGGTGCCGCGCACGCCGAGCGAATCGACGAGCGTCTTCAACGTATCGAGCATCGGCCCTGTGCCGACGATTCGCAGCGTCGCCGACGGTACGCTCATCCGTAGCTGCGCGAACGCGCGTATCAGCGTATCGATGCTTTTTTCCTCGGACAGCCGGCCGACGTAGAGAAAAACCGGTTCGCCGCTCCCGCGCTTGTCGATACGCGCCTCGAGTGCGTGCTCGCTCGAATACGAGCGCGGCAAGGCCGCGGCCTGGCAAGGCACGAAGATGCGGTTCGCTTTCGCACCGAGCGAGACGAGGTATTCGCGCGAGCGCTCGCCGAAACCGAAATAACCGTCGCAAAGCGAGAAGAAGATCCGCTTCGGAATCGACGTGGCCAATCGGCGAGGCTTGTCGCGCCCGGTCGAATCGCAAAACACGGCGCGCCGCTTGCGCGTGACGATACAGGCGGCCAGCATCGCCCAATACTCGGGCCGGTGGTAGCCGGGCAGCACGATCAGGTCCGACTTCGCCTTGACGACCTCCCATGTCAACCGCCCGATCATCTTCCAGGCCGGCACGTCTTCATAGCACCCGTCGAAGAGCTTTTGCATCGGGTACCGGTGAAACGAGTAGTCGACGTCCGAAAAGCCGACGCGATCCGTTTCGGTATCGGCGATCTGGACCATCGAGTATCGGATGGTTCCGCTCGTCGACAAAGAGTGCAGCGCTGAAAACACAACGCCCTTGTGGCGCGACCACACTACGTTGTGAAAGATCGTCACGGTTGCTGTCATTTTTCGATTCATCCGTTCGAAGCCGTTTCGAGTTCGCAATGGTGCGAGCAAAAATCCTCGTAAGTCCGCGCGATGCCCTCTTCGAGGCCGATGCGCGCCCGCCAGCCCATCTGCGCGAGCCGGGAGACGTCGAGCAGCTTTTGCGGCGTGCCGTCGGGCTTCGTCGCATCGAATACCAGCTCGCCGTCGTAGCCGACGATGCGCGCGACGCACTCGGCCAGCTCGCGAATAGATAGATCTTCTCCCACGCCCACGTTGTAGACGCCCTCTCCCACGTCGCCCTCGAGCAAAAAGCGCGTAGCCCCGGCAAGATCGTCGACGTGCAGGAACTCGCGCCGCGGCGTGCCCGTTCCCCAGACCGTCAGTTGGGGTGCATGGGCCAGCTTCGCCTCGTGTGCCTTGCGGATCAGCGCGGGGAGCACGTGCGAGCCGCGCGGATCGTAGTTGTCGTTGGGGCCGTAGAGATTGGTCGGCATCAGCGAAACGTAATGCGTGCCGTATTCGCTGTTGTAGGCGTTGCACATCTTGAGACCGGCGATCTTGGCGATGGCATAGGCATCGTTGGTCGGCTCGAGCGCCGAGCTGAGCAGGTACTCCTCGCGAATCGGCTGCGGGCAGAGCTTCGGGTAGATGCATGACGAGCCGAAAAAGACGAGCCGCCCCACCTGCGCGCGATAGGCCGCATGGATCACGTTGGTCTCGATGGCGAGATTCTCGTAGAGAAAGCGCGCCGGCTGCGTGGCATTGGCGAGGATGCCGCCCACGCGCGCCGCCGCGAGCAGCACGATGTCGACACGGGCATCGTGAAAAAACGCGTTGACCGCATGCTGGTCCGTCAGGTCCAGTTCGGCGTGCGTGCGCGTGATGATGTTGCGATAACCGTGCGCATCGAGCTCGCGCACGAGTGCGGAGCCGACCATACCTCGATGGCCGGCCACATAGATGCGTGCTTCCTTGTCCATCGCTCAGGTCTCCTCACTCGTGGTGTTCGAGCGCTGTGAAGCCCGCGAGCGTAACGAGCGCATCACGCCGTGCGAGCTGATAATCGGCGCGGACCATTTCCTTCACCAGCGCCTCGAACGACGTGCGCGGCTTCCAGCCCAGCTTTTCGTGGGCCTTGGACGGATCGCCGAGCAATGTCTCCACCTCGGTGGGACGGAAGTAGCGCGGATCGACGCGGACGATCACGTCGCCCGGCGTCACACGTATTTCGCGGTTCGCGACCTGCTCGACGATCCCCACCTCGTCCACGCCGGTGCCTTCGAAGCGAATCGTCACGCCGAGCTCGGCCGCGGCACGCTCGACGAACTCGCGCACGCTGTATTGCTCTCCCGTCGCGATGACGAAATCCTCGGGCTCTTCCTGCTGCAGCATCAGCCACTGCATTTCGACGTAATCGCGCGCATGGCCCCAATCGCGCAGCGCCGAGAGGTTGCCCAGATAGAGCTCCGTTTGCATGCCCACCGCAATGCGGGCAAGCGCGCGCGTGATCTTGCGCGTAACGAATGTCTCGCCGCGCACGGGCGATTCGTGATTGAACAGGATGCCGTTGCACGCATAGATGCCGTACGCCTCCCGATAGTTCACCGTCGTCCAGTACGCGAAGAGCTTCGCCACCGCATACGGACTGCGCGGGTAAAACGGTGTCGTCTCGCGTTGCGGGACTTCTTGCACGAGGCCGTAGAGCTCGGAGGTGGACGCTTGATAAAAACGCGCCTTGTTCTCCATGCCGAGGATACGGATCGCCTCCAGGATGCGAAGCGCCCCGAGGCCATCGGCATTCGCCGTGTACTCCGGCTCGTCGAACGACACATGAACGTGGCTTTGCGCCGCCAGGTTGTAAATCTCGTCAGGCTCGATGGCTTGAATCACGCGCAGCAGACTCGCCGAATCGGTCAGGTCGCCGTGATGCAGCGTGAGCCGCTCGCCGCTTTCATGCGGATCGCGATAGAGATGATCGATGCGGTCCGTATTGAACAGCGACGTGCGGCGCTTCAGACCATGCACGACATAGCCTTTGTCCAGCAGCAGCTCCGCCAGATAGGAACCGTCCTGCCCGGTGATCCCGGTAATCAACGCGACCTTTTGGTTCATCGCCAATATCCTCTGTGTAGTGTGGCCGCGCCGCTTCCAATCCGGCGCGGTGGGTTTGCATCGCCGATCTCACTCGGCGATGCTTTCGTAACCGTAGTAGCCCCCGTTGTACGAGCCACCCAGCATCGGCACGGCGGGCGGCACATCTGTGAGCAAGACACCTTGCAGGTTCACGCCGCCGGTCTCGAGGCGTTTCGCCGTCTCGGTGATCTCCGCGATCGGATGCCGGCCATACCG
Organism: Trinickia sp.; assembly: GCF_057351765.1. Taxonomy (NCBI): domain Bacteria; kingdom Pseudomonadati; phylum Pseudomonadota; class Betaproteobacteria; order Burkholderiales; family Burkholderiaceae; genus Trinickia; species Trinickia sp. The sequence continues at coordinate 41,599 of NZ_JBMRBK010000020.1, forward strand.
CACGACCAGCAACGACGTACCGGCGTACTTGCCGATCACCGTCGAATCGGTGACCGCGAGCACCGGCGGCGTATCGATGATCACCAGGTCGTAATGCCGCGAGAGCGCGTCGAGCAGATCGCGGAAGCGCTCGCTCATGAGCAGCTCGGACGGGTGGCTCGGCAGCGTGCCTTTCGTCAGCACGTCGAGACCCGGCAGCACTTCGCGCTGGATGACGGAGGCCGGCTCGGCCCCGCGCAGGACATCCGAGAGCCCCGGCTGATGGCGCACGCCGAAGTGCGAATGCACCTCGCCGCGCCGCATGTCGCCGTCGATCACCAGCACGCGCTTACCGGCCGATGCGACGAGCGCAGCCAGGTTGACCGACAGGAACGACTTGCCCGCGTCGGGACGGGAACCCGTCAGCATGACGATGTTGTTGCGCGCTTGATCGAGCGAGAGCTGCAGCGTGGTGCGCAGGCTGCGCACGCCTTCGACGGCGATGTCCTGCGGCGATTGCGCGGCCAGCACATGCAAGCCCTGCCGGCGCATCATCACGTTTTGCTGCAGACGCAATTGCAAGCCGCTTCGCGGCACCACCGCGAAAACCGGCACGCCGATCGCGTTCTCGATCTCGTCGGCACGCTCCACGCCGCCGTAAAGCGCCTTCTTCACGAACGCGGCCACGATGCCGAGGAAGAGTCCGCCGCCCAAGCCGATCAGAATCACGATGTAGCGTTTCGGCCAGACCGGCTGATCGGGCGTCTCGGCGAAATCGACGACGCGCACGTTGCCGACCTGCCCCGCCTTGACGACGCGCAGTTGCTGAGCGCTATTCAGCAGATTCGTATAGAGCTCCGTATCGACCCGCACATCGCGCAACAGACGCAACGCCGTCTGCTCGGTATCGGGCAGTTGCGCGACGTTCTTGGACATCTGCCCCTGCGATCCTTGCAGTTGCGCGATCTGCGCATCGAGCGCGGCCACCGCCGGATGGTTGGCCGTGAAGCGCTGCGAGAGATCGGCGCGCTGGCGCTGCAAGTCAGCGAGCTTCGTCTTGTTGTCGACGATCTGCTGCAGCAGCAAGCGGCTTTCTTCGCTGAGGTCGACCGTGCCATGCGTGTTCCGGAAATTGTTGTAACGCTGCTCCGCCGCATCGAGTTCGTGGCGCAACTGCGGCAGTTGCTCGTCCAGGAAGGCGAGCGTGTGCTCCGCTTCGGCGGAGCGGCGATCCGCGTCCTGTTTGATGAACTGGCGCGCGATACCGTTGACGATGTCGGCCGTCAGCTGCGCGTTCTCGCCTTGCAGCGTCACGTTGATCACACCCGATTGCAGTCCCGTCTCCGCCACACGCAACGCTTTTTGCAAGTGCTCGACCGTGTCGAGCGTCGATGCCCGCGTCAGATGAAACTGCGTACCGGGGCGAGCCGCGAGTTGATCGACATGCAACAGCACGGTGCCGGCCGCGGTCGCGGCTTTCACGTCTTCGCCCACCCGGCCGCTGGCAAGGGCAATACCATCGCCATCTTCGAGCGTGAAGGTGCCCGACGGTCCGGCGACCAGCGTAAACGGTTTGCCGTAAAGCGCTTTCGGCGTATCGAAGCGGGTCACGCCGATTTTCTCGTTGCCCCACGCGAAGCCGCCGAGGTTCATGAAGGGATCGACCTTGAAACCCCACTTGCCCGTCGTCAGCGCAGCGAGGATCGAGCCGATGACCGGCACGGTCCGCGGTTCGACGGTCGTATCGAGGTGCAGATCGCGCACCGTCGCCTCGGTGACGAGGCGCGACTTCAGTAGTTCGATTTCGGCTGCGGTCGTCGCCTTGCGCGTGAACATCCGCGAGAGCGGCTCGATCTGTTGCTGCTGATTGCCGCCGCCTCCGTTTTCGCCATTCTGGACGTCCTCGACCTGGATGACTGCATCGGCCTTGTATACGGGCCGCGTCAGAAACGCGTAGCCCACTGAAACCAGCGTCACGGCCAGCGTGATCGTCGCGATCAGTCGCCAGTTTCCGACGATCGCCTGAAGATAGTCCGTCAGGCGCAATTCGTCGGCTGCCGTCACGTCGGTGTAGCGGTTTTCGAAATTCATAGCCATATCCGTTGCCCCGTTGCTGACCGTCCCGTCATGCCGCGCCGCGCACGACGGGACGAATGGGTTGCACTATTTCGTCACGATGGCCGCCGTCAGCCCCGCGTTGATTGCCGGCAAGAGCAGATTCAGCACGCGGTTGAACTTGACGAGCCCACCGTTATCGACATACACGACGTCCTTCGGCTGCAACGCGAACTGATTCGCGAGCACCATCGAAACGGGCGACGTTGCGTCGAGGTGATAGATCTGCGGCTGGTTGCCCGTCGACGACGTGCGAATGACGAAGAGCTCCTTGGCCTTGGCGGTGTTCGGGTTGATGCTGCCGGCCTCCGAGAGCGCCTGCGCGAGCGAGAGCCTGCCGCTGCGCATCGGCAGAACGGTCGCCGGCTTGTTGACCTCGCCCATCACATAGACGCCGTGCTCGTCGCGCGAACCGACCCGCAGCATGTCGCCGGGCTTCAAGACCAGATCGTTGGGGTTGTGCCCGCTCTTCACGATCTCGTTGAAGTTGATCGGGTAGCTGGTGCCGCCGCGCACGAGCGTGACTTCGCCCTGATCGGCGGCTCCCGTGAACCCGCCGGCGCGGCCGATGGCCTGCGTGAGCGTCATGCCGATGTCGTTGATCTGCTGGGCGCCCGGCTTGCCGACTTCGCCGTCGACGTAGATCTGCGACGCGCGGTACGAGGTGATACGCACCGTCACTTCCGGGCTCTTGTAGACCCGGCTGATACGCGACACGATCTTGCGCCGGATCGTTTCAGTGCTGTCGCCCGCCACATGCACGACGCCCGCATACGGGAACTGGATGTTGCCCGCTTCGTCGACGACGAAGCCCGGTGCCGCGTCCGCGTCGCGCGTCGTCGCCGCCGGCTGGCCGAGCGCGGCCGCAAGCTCGGGGTGATCCCAGACCGTGATCTGCAGCACGTCGCCCGGGCCGACCGTGTAGGGGCCCGCCTTGCCGAACAAGCTCAGGATGTCGGGCGAAAGCTTCGGCTGGCCCGCCTGGGTGCCCATTTGCCGAATCAACGCGAGGTTGATGTCGGTGATTGGAATCTGCGTCTTCTGCACCGGCTCCTTGCTGTACTCGCCGCCCGTCTCGTCGACGGTCGCCGGGGTATCCATGCGCTGACCCGGCACGATGGAACACGCTCCGAGCGTGCCCGCCAGCGCGATGAACCCAACCATTACGTATGCGCGAACGCGCTCGACCGAATAGCACATGACCCTTCCCTCCCGTGCCGGTTATTGGTTTTGGCGCCCGCCCGCAACGTGCCGGTGCAGACGCCGCTCTTCATCGACCGTCAATATGCGTTGGTATGCCTGAATCCCTTCACGACGGTCGCGGCGATGATTCGCATGTCCAGTGCGAACGACCAGTTGCCGAGGTAATACAAATCGTGCGCAACGCGCCGCTCCATTTTTTCGATGCGGTCCGTCTCGCCCCGATATCCGTTGACTTGCGCCCAGCCGGTGATGCCGGGCTTGATCCGATAGCGATGGATGTAGCCGGCGACAACCTTCTGATAGAGATCGTCGTGTTCGAGCGCATGCGGACGCGGTCCGACGACAGACATGTCGCCTTTCAACACATTGAAAAACTGCGGCAGTTCGTCCAGGCTCGTGCGACGCAAGAAGGCGCCGACGCGCGTCACGCGCGGATCGTGCCGCACCGCTTGCTTGACCACGCCGGGTTTCTCATCGTGGATCCGCATCGAGCGGAACTTGTAGATCGTGAAGACGCGTCCGTCGGCACCTTTGCGCTTTTGCCGGAAGAACACGGGACCCGGCGACGAAACCTTCACCGCGATCGCAATGACCAGCAGCAGCGGGGCGAGGCCGACCAGCGCACACAGCGCGAACACGCGATCGAAGATCTCCTTTTTCAACATGGCGCTCGGCGAGAGCGGCGAGGCCATGAGATTGATCGCGGGCACGCCGAGCAGATCGATGATGCCGCTCGTATCGAACAGGGCGAGGGCGCGAATATCGGGCATGAAGCGAATGTTGATGAGATCTTCGTGGAACTCGCGCACCACGCGCAAAATCGTGCGCTCCTCGGATAACGGCAAAACGAGCCAGAGTTCGTGCAGATCGCTCGCACGCACGTACTTGACGAAGGCATCGAAATCGTCGAACCGCTCCACCTTCGGGTCTGCATGATCGAGCGCGGCCAGTTCGTGCCGCGGATCGCCGTTCGGCAGATAGACGGCCGTTGCACGGAAACCGGTCGCCGGTGCCGCTTCGATCCGCCGCAGGATGCCCTCGCAGTGCGTACCGCATCCGACGATCGCGACTTGATGCAGATTCAGGCCGGCGTGGCGCAGCCGCGCCAGCAGGGCATGCGCGACGAGGCGATAGGCGATCAGCGACCCGGCGGCCAATGCACTCCAGTAGGCGAACCACAGGCGCGAAATGAAATCGATCTGGCGCAGCGAGAACATGACCATCAACGCGCAAGCCTGCACGACGATCCATGCGAGCGCGACCTGGCCCGCCAACACGCGCTTGGAGCGCCCGCGCCACGACTCGTAGACGCCGAACACGGGGAACAGCACGAGCGCAAAGGCCGCGGTGTAAAGCGCAAACGCATCCGCAAAGCCGTCTCGAGCCCAGTCCTCGAACCGCAAATGCGACGCCAGGACCGCCGCCGCGACGATCAGCGCGACGTCGCACAATCGTGCAAAGAGGCCTTGGAAGTCACGCATGTTCGTATCTCCGCGAGCATCGGGCGGCCGTCAGGACGCCAGGCCCTTGCCGTTGCGGCGCTGGTCGTTACCGGGGCGGTCGCTGCCGTGGTGGTCGCCCGCATGTCCATTGCCGTCGCCATTGCTGGCGGCATGGACACTGCCGTTGCCGTTGCTGGCGCCATTGCCGTTTCCACTGCCGTGGCCGTGGCCGGTGCCATTGACGTTGCTGCTCGCATTGCTCCCATGGTTGTCCTCGGCCGCGGCCGGCGCGCATCGACCGTATTGGTCGTCGAAACGCACGATGTCGTCTTCGCCGAGGTAGGCGCCCGATTGCACTTCGATGATTTCGAGCGGCATCTTGCCGGGGTTGTCGAGCCGGTGGAGCACGCCGAGCGGAATGAACGTCGATTCGTTTTCGCTCAACAGGAACTGCTCCTCGCCGCGCGTGACGAGCGCGGTGCCGCGCACGACGATCCAATGCTCGGCGCGATGGTGGTGCATCTGCAGCGATAGCCGCGCGCCAGGCGAGACGACGATGCGCTTGACCTGGAAGCGGTCGCCATGATCGATGGAGTCGTAAAAGCCCCACGGACGCCGTACCTTGCGGTGCGCATCGGCCTCCGGCGCATGATCGGCCTTGATGCGGGCGACAAGCCCTTTGACGCGCTGCACGTGCGACCGGTCGGCGACCAGCACGGCGTCGGGTGTCTCCACGACAACGATGTTGGCCGTTCCGACACATGCCACGAGCCGGCCCTGCGAATGCGCATAGGTCGATGTCGCGCCTTCGAAGACGACGCGGCCGCGTGCCACGTTGCCTTGCGCATCCTTCTCGAGCGCATCCCAGACGGCATCCCACGAGCCGAGGTCCGACCAGCCCGCGTTGAGCGGCACGACGACGCCCTCGCACGGCGCATCGGCGCCGCCGAGCCGCTCCATCACCGCATAGTCGATCGAATCGGCCGGTGTCTGCGCGAATGCTTGCGCACCCGGTGTGAAACGCGTGTCTTGCGTCGCGCCGCTCGCGAACGCCGCGAGACACGCGTCATGCATCGCGGGCTGCAGTGCGCGCAGCGTCGCAAGCCATACCGATGCACGCATGACGAAGATGCCGCTGTTCCACCAGTAGCTGCCCGCGGCGAGATACTGCGCGGCGAGTTCCGCCGCCGGCTTCTCGACGAAGCCGCCAATCCGATGTGCGCCGTCGCCCAACGCGTCGCCGATGCGGATGTAGCCGAAGCCGGTATCGGGCCGTGTCGGCGGCACACCGAGCGTCGCGATCGCGCCGCGCTGCGCATAGCGCGCGGCGAGCTCGATCGAAGATTGCAGCGCGGCCACATCCGTAATCGCGTGATCCGATGGCATCACGACGAGAATCGCGTCACGGCCGTGGGAGCACGTGAGCGCGGCAGCCATCGTCAGCGCGGGCGCGGTATCGCGGCGCGCCGGTTCGACGATGAGCTGCGGGGTGACGCCGCTCTCGCGCAATTGCTCGTCGATGATGAAGCAGTGTTCGCCGCCACAGACCACGATGGGCGATTCGGCTAGTTCCCATTCCTCCGGAAAACCGTCGAGCCGGCGTACCGTCGACTGCAACAGCGTATCGGCACCGACGACGTCGATCAGTTGCTTCGGATAGTGCTCGCGCGACATCGGCCACAATCGCGTGCCCGAGCCACCGGCCAGCACCACGGGGACGATCCGCCGGCACGGCGTGCTTTCGCGCGCGAGCTGGGCGCCGAGCGCGGCAATCGGTCCACGAGCGGACAACCCGGCAACCCCACCGCCATATCGTTGTTCGGGAGTTCTCATGCCATGCTCCCGTTAACCGCCCACGTCGCGGCGGCTTTGCATGCGGAACTCGGTCGGCGAAATCATCATGCGCTTGCGGAAGATCTTCGCGAGCCGATCGCCGTTGCCCATGCCGCTGCGGCGGGCGATCTTGTCGACAGGCAGCTCGGAGTCGATCAGCAAGCTGCAGGTGATCGCCAGACGCGCCTGCAGCAGATAGTCGGACGGCGTCATGCCCAGCTCGAGCTTGAAGCGGCGCAAAAAGTTGCGCTCGCTCATGGCGGCAACCTGCGCGGCATCCGCGATCGAAATCGGCCGTTCGCAGTTGTCCTGGAGCCAACGCGCCGCCGCACGAATCTTGTCGCCCGCACTGGCTGCACCGGCGTCTCCGAGAATCGGCACGAAGCGGGCGCTGGAGCCCGGCATCAGCCGCTCGGCGACGCTGCGCGCGATGTCGAGGCCCAGGTCGCGCTTGACCATCGTCAGCGCACCTTTCATCGGGGCGAGCCGGTCGCCTGTGTCCGCGATGGGGGCGTCGCGGCCGGCCTGCTTCAGATAGGAGTTGAACTGATATTCGCTGTCGCGATTGCCGATCCCGGCCGCTTCGAGCAGCAAGTGTCCTTCGTCGATGGAGCGCACATTGGCGGTCTTGACCTGCACGCGGCGCAGCCAACCGATCAGCCGCTCGTCATGCGCCGCGGCCGTCGCACCCCTGCCGCCTGCGACAAAGAGCGCATCGAAGCCGCTGAAGTGCCGCGCGTCGAGCCCATCGGTCCACACGCGAACCGACGACGAGCACGTCACGTTGCCGCCGCCCGCGGAGAGGAAGGTCACGTCGTAGACCCACTCGTCGCTGGAGCGTGTACTGACGATCTCATTGGCCATATGGAAGACTTCGGCAACGAGGCCTGTGCCGAGGAGCGAAAAGCCGTCGAACAGAACGATCGCGATACGGCGCGTGGCGGTGTGCGCGGCGCTCGTTTGCGACGCACGCAACCAACCCATCACAGCGGGTTCGATACTCGCGTAAGGCATGGTATTTCCCTCAATATTCGTTGCCTGCATAACGGCAGCCCCTTTTCGGCAATTCGCAGTGCATCATAGACAGCAGGTATCCATTTGGCGGATTACGTGACGTAATCGAACGGCATCTTGGCGGCATTGATGCCGTCCGGTGTCTTCGAAAACCTCTGCCCTCTCTGCCATTGCCGAAATACACTCCTACCGTAACCAGACAAATCCGATTAATTTCCGAATCCTCTGCACATCATTTAGCTAAAGAACGCCTGCGCGCCGGCGCAACGCCGCCGACGCCCAAGCCCGCTCCTCGTCGAGCGAACCCGGTCTCCTTATGTGGCTGAATGAACTGCTGGATTCGGCCTCGTTCGAGCCGATGGAACCGCGCGCGGCGACGGTCACGCCTTCGCGGCAATCAGGACTTGCCGGATCTGCTCCGCAATTAGCGAACCAGACCTCGAAGACACTTCCGAACAAACGCACGATAGGAAGATAGTCGGAGTCGCGCCGGGCATCTGTGGCGCAAGCCACACTGGCGCATAACGCCTAATGGCGGAAACGGTCGATTTAGGACGCCACAGTTCTGGTTTTCCTATTTTGTAATACAAAACGATAGCAGTGCTGCCGCTTTCATGTTTCATTTATGACTCATTTAATGGCGGCTCGAATATACAACTATTTCAGACATTGACCGCCTTCATTGAGATGTCATAACTTCACTAATTAATCTGCTCAGTAAAGCCGATTGCAGCGGCTTGGCGAAAGGCGACACGGCTTCCCGCGGGCTTGGCCGCTCCCAGGCGCCCATGAGTCGGGCTTTGCGCGCAGCGCGCTTCGCCGGGGCACGAAAGATGCGAAGGGCCCCTGCGCGACCGGCAAACCTTGCGCCATGTCCGGCAGCCACAACGAATCGATTCATCTCTGCAACGTCTGCGGACTGTCCGAGACCGCGACCCGACGTTGCCGCAGACGCCAGGCCCAGCACGAATCCGCCACTTGGCGTTGCGCAAATAAGCTAGATGTTTCACTCCCGATAATTACCGAATCGGGGTAGTCTTTCGTCCACCGAATCGCCGGCCAGTACGGTTTCGTCAGACGCAAACGTTTGCACATCGCCGTCGCGCCCGATTCTTCATCGCCTGGCGTCACGAGCCGTTCCGGCAAGGCCGCTCTTGCGGTCGAGGGCCCCGCCTAAGCGGGTCGCGCCTCTTCGTGCCGAATCGACACACCGCGTCATTCCCTTGGTTGCGCCGCCTTCTGGCGGCCCCCGTTCATCGCTCTTGCGATGCGGGATGCCTGCGCTCGTCCCTTTTTACGGCGCGGCTTTTTTCATACCTTACGAATGAAGACGAAAACAACTGCGCTGTCAAAGCGTGCCCCCCGCCTCCTTCCGTCCCTGCTCACCGAGCGTTCCAGTTTTCCCCCTCCCTACGTCGCCTTGCCGGCCACACTCGCGTGCGCGGTTCTCGCGCTCGCCGCGTGCGGCGGAGGGGGTGGCGGCGGCGCCGGCTCGGGCTCCGCGGGAGCCAATCAAGCGAACACAGCCGCACCCATCGTCGCGGCCGGCGCTCAGGCGCTGACCTGCGGATCGGTATCGAGCCCGACCAGCGCGGCGTCCTCGAGCGGCGACGCAATCGAAGCCGACACGCCCGGCAGCGACGGCTCGCGCATGTTCGCAACGGGCAGCCACTTCAAGCTCGCCTTCACCACACGCGCGGGGCAAGCCGATACGCTGAGCTGGCAGATCCGCGACGACTGGAACGTCGTACGCGCGAGCGGCAGCTTTCCCGTGCAAAGCGGCGCGAATACCGTGAACCTCGATTGCTCCTCGACGCTCGCCGGCTATTTCGCCGTCACGGCATCGCTGACGTCGAACGGGGCGCAGTTGCAATCGCGCGGCACACGTCCGGCCGGTATCGCGACGTTCGGTGTGCTGCCCGACTTGTCGGCCACGCTACCCGCCCCCGTCTACGCGCGCGAAGACCAGCACCGGTTCGGCGGCCAGGGCGCGAACTACCTCGTGGCGGGCACCACCTGCTGCAGCGGCGACGGCTATCGGCCGCTCTACACCGACCTCGGTCTCGCGTGGGTCAACGACAATCGCAACTGGTACATGGAAGAACCGAACGGTCCCAACACATTCGCGCCGGGTACGGGAACACTCGCACCGTACTTCCGCGGGGGCGACATCATGCGGCTGATCCAGCTCGACGGCATTCCCGCGTGGGCGAGTCCGACAGGCGGGCAGACCGAAGGTTATGCGCCCTCCTCGGAGGCAGCGTTTCAGGATTACGCGAGCCGGGTAGGCACCGATTCCGCGATGATCCACGCGGCCTACTTCCCGAAAGCGGCGAACAACTACTACCAGATCACGTGGGAGCCCGACGGCGGCGGACCGACGCACTGGTCCGACACTGATGCCAACATGATCTCGATGTACCGTGCCGCTTACACGGGCCTGCATTCGACCGATCCGAACGCGATGGTCATGGGCGTCACGGCCGCGCTCGTGCGCACGAACTCGGAATGGCTCGCACGTCTCGCGCCGCTGGGCCTCGCCCAGTATCTCGACGGATTGACGATTCACGGCTACTACGACGTGGGGAATTCGCCGTCGCATCCGCCCGAGCGGCATGCAACCGATCCGAATCCGGCGGATGCGGCCAACGCGCTGCCCGCTTCGATGCGTGAGTTGCGCCACGCGATGGCCCAGTATATGAAGCCTGGCGCCAAACTGTTTTCGACGGAAGCGGGCATCAGCTACGACATGGGGACGTCGTACGGCGCCAACTACCCCACGCAGAATGTGCTCTTCGCTCACGGTGCCGTCGTCGCGCGCACGCACTTGATTCTGCTCGGCGAGGGTGCGGACATGACCTATGTCTTCTATTCGTCCGATACGCCCGATGGGCCCGGCTACGGACTCTTCTTCGATTTGTCCAATGCCAACGGCAGCTACGGCTCGCACGACATCAGCCCCAAGCCCGCCGCGATGGCTGTCGCCGCCATGACGCGCATCGTCGATGGCACCACCACGCTCGGCTATCTCAACGATGTCCCCACCGGCGTCTACGGCTATGCGTTCCAACGTTTGAACGGCGGCAAGATCGTCACCGCCTTGTGGACGCACAACAATGACGTGTGGAGCGCAACGGCGGGCTTCAGTGCCACCTACACCGTGCCCTTCTCGCTGAAGGTCGACGACGACGGCACGTCGGGCAATGTCACCGTGCTCGACGTCATGGGCAACGCCACGTCCATGGCCTATAGCAACGGCCGCATTACGCTGCCGCTCGGCGAGTCGCCCATCTACGTCGTCTCGTCGAACCGCAACGCCATGATGTCCCACGTCACGGTTCCCGCCGGCTACGTGGCGCAGTGACGCGGCGGGCCGCTCCGACGGGAGCGCGGATCGTTCACACGAAATGTTCGCCAGGGCACGGTCCCTGCGCGAACACTGTGCTGAACTCGAGAATCCGTCTTCCAGGAGCGCCTTCGTTTCATGCCCGCAGCCCTCCTCGACCGCGCGGCGCATCGGCGCCCGCGCCTGAGCCGGCTCGCATCGTTCGCGACGCCGGTCCTGCTCTCGCTGGCATGCGCGCTCGCGGCCTGCGAACGCGGCCGCACCGACGCTGCGCAAGCGCAGCCGACGCGCGCTGCGGCCGCCCCGGCCGCCCCGGCCGCCACAGCCAAGGCGATGCCGTTCAGCGTGAGCGGATCGATCGCCTGCGAGCCCGGCGCGAGCACGCATGCGGCGCGCGAAAAAGGCGACGCACTCGAAGCCGATACGCCGGGCAGCAATGGCACGCGCACGTTCACCGTGGAGCGGGACTTTACGATTGCGTTCACGACGCACATCGAACACGACGACACCGTCGTCTGGCAAATACACGACGCGCGCGATGCCGTGCGCGCGAGCGGCCGTCTGCACGTAAGCGCCGGTGCGCGCACGACCACGCTGCGCTGCCGTTCGCCGCTGGCCGGCTATTTCGCGGTCTCGGCGCGGCTCGCGGACGCAGGTGCTGCATTGCCGGCCCGTGGCACCCGCCCCGCGGGCATCGCCACATTCGGCGTGCTGCCCGATGTGGCCCGCGTGCTGCCGGCGCCGACCTATTCGCACGAAGATCAGCATCGTTTCGGCGGACAAGGGACCAACTACCTCGCGCCCGGCGAAACCTGCTGCGATGGAGACGGCTATCGGCCGCTCTACCCGACGCTCGGCTTCTCGTGGGCCAACGACAATCGCAACTGGTACATGAAAGAGGAGGAAAAGGCCGATACGTTCAAGCCCGGTACCGAGACGCTCGCGCGCTACTTCAGACAGGGCGACATCATGCGGCTCATCCAGCTCGATGGCATTCCGGGCTGGGCGAGTCCCACCGGCCAGCGCACGCACAGCTATGCGCCGTCGTCCGAGGCCGCCTATCGCAGCTACATGCGCCGGGTCGGCGAGGACTCCGCGGCCATTCGAGCGCGCTACTTTCCGAATCAATCGAATAATTATTATCAAACGACCTGGGAGCCCGACTACGACGGCGGACTGCCCTGGCGCGATACCGATGCCCACTTCGTCGCGCTTTATCGCGCGACCTACGAGTCGATTCATGCGACCGATCCGCACGCCGTCGTCATGGGCACCGCCAACGCATCGGTACGCGAAAACACGCGCTGGCTCAAGCGCCTCGCGCCGCTGGGTCTCGCGCACTACCTCGACGGCCTGGCGATTCACGGTTATTACGATGTCGGCTGCTCGCCGTCGCACCCGCCCGAACGGCTCGCAACCAGTGGGGAGGCCGCCCGCGCCGCGAATGCGCTGCCCGCTTCGATGCGCGAGCTGCGTCGCGCGATGGTTCAGTATCTGAAACCCGGGGCCAAACTGTTCGCGACCGAAACCGGTATCAGTTATGACATCGGTACCGCCTACGGCGCCAACTACCCCACGCAGAACGTGCTCTTCGCCCAGGGCGCCGTCGTCGCGCGCACGCACTTGATTCTGCTCGGCGAGGGTGCGGATATGACCTACGTGTTCTATTCGTCGGACACGCCCGACTCGCCGCCCGGCTACGGGCTGTTCTTCGATTTGTCCAACCCGAAAGGCAGCTACGGCTCCAACGACATCAGCCCGAAACCCGCCGCCATGGCCGTCGCGGCCATGACGCGCATCATCGACGGCACGACTACGCTCGGCTATCTCAAGGACGTCCCCTCGGGCGTCTACGGCTATGCGTTCCAACGCTTGAACGGCGGCAAGATCGTCACCGCCTTGTGGACGCACAACAATGCCGTGTGGAGCGCCGCGACCGGCTTCAGTGCGACCTACACCGTGCCGTACTCGCTGAAGGTCGACGTTGACGGCACCTCCGGCAATGTCACCGTGCTCGATGTCATGGGCAACGCCGCATCCATGCCCTACAGCAACGGCCGCATCGTGCTGCCACTCAGCGAATCGCCGATCTACGTCGTCTCGTCGAACCGCAACGCCATGATGTCCCACGTCACCGTTCCCGCGGGCTACACCGGGCAATGACCTGGGGCGGCGCGCACCGACGTGCGAACGCGCACCGGCTCGCATATCGCGGCCGGAGCTTCGCCGTGCAGCGCGAAAGTATCGAGACCATCTGACAACATCTCGCGCTTTTCCGACGCTGCGCGAGGCGCGTCGCGCCGCGCCGCATATGATGCGACGCAGCCAGTCCATTAGCTTTCACCCCGTGCACGATTCTTTTTCCGCGTCGAACCAGGGCGCCGGGAATCCGGGCTGGCTGCCACGAACGCTGCAAGGCGAATGTCCGCGAGCGGCGCCGATGTCGTCGCGACGATATTGCTCTCATGACCAAACGCATCGCTATTCTGATCTTCGACGCGTTTTCACTCGTCGAAGTGAGTTCGGTCGCCGAGGTGTTCCGGCTCGCCGACGAGATCGAACTCGAACGCGAAGTCGCAGCGCAGGAGCACTCAGGCGCGCCGACGGGCCCCGGCACAGGCTCGGCCCCCGGTGCGGGCGCGACGCATGCAGGGCAGCCTCCGCCGCCATCGTCGCGCACCAGTCCGGCACCGCGCGCCGAGCCGCGGGTCCAGGCTCACGTCGAGCCGCAAGGCATGCCCGAAGCACATGAGCCGCCCGAACCCTACGAACTCGTCGTCGTGTCGGACGTCGGCGGCAGTATTGCGAGCAGCGGCGCCATGCGCGTCTGGTCGGAGCGGCTCGAAGACGACGGCGCACGCGGTTTCGATGTGCTCTTCATCGCCGGCGGCCCGGGCGCCGCTCTCGCCAAAACCGACGAAGCCTTTCTGCGCCATCTACGAGCGGTGCTCGAGAAGACCCGCATCGTGAAGGCGATCGGCGAAGGATTCGCCATCCTGGCCGCCGCCCATGCCGTGAACGAACATCCGGAAGCGGGATCGCCCGTGCCCAGCGTGCCGCTCGCGATCGGCGCCGCCGCGGGAAGTCCACCGCTGATCGAGCAGCCCGTCGCGCTCGACGATCCCCTCGGCCCGATCGCTGCCGCGCTATCGATCGTCAAACGCGATCGCGGCGCCGATGCGGCTCGCGAGATCTCCGAACGCTCGGTCCCAGGCGCGTGGCGGCGTCTCGGCGCCGTGCTCGGCGAGCTCGATGAAGGCGGCGCGCGCGAGAAGATCAACGCCGCGGCACGATGGATGCGCGAAAACTACGGCCGCCCCATTTCGGTCGCCAAGGCCGCGCAGGTTGCGGCGATGAGCGAGCGCAGCTTCTTGCGCCGCTTCAAATCGCAAATGGGTCTCACACCGTCGGAATATCTGCTGCGTGCCCGGCTCGACGCCAGTTGTCTGCTGCTGGTTGCAACCGATCTGCCGGTGGACAAGATCGCCCGCCGTTGCGGGGTGAGCAGCGGCGACGGGCTCGCGAAGATTTTCCGCAAGCGGCTCGCGATCTCACCGACCGAATACCGGATCGCCGAGCGCCGGCGCACGAGTCAGCGCAGCTAGGGCGCGGCCTATCGGCTATCGGCCCTACGAGGCAATCCCGTTCGGCAACTCGCCGAGGCGCCGCACTTCGGGCGACTCGAGCCAGCCCGGCGAGCGCGCGCAATACAGCAACATCGGCAACGCATCTTCGCCCCAAAAGAGCTGGCGATTGAGCCGGAACGTCGGCACGCCGAATACGTCGAGCGCGATCGCATCGTCGAGATTGCGCTGCAGCCGCGACTTCGTCTCCTCGTGTTCGACGAGCCGCTCGCCATGCGGCATGCCGACCGCGCTGCAAAGATCCGCGAAACCGTCGGGCGTCGATGGATCGCGGCCATCGCGCCAAATAAAACGAAACATCGTGCAAACAGTGGGGAGATCGGCACCGATGGCAGCCGCGAGCAGCAGCGCCTTCGTCGAATCGAACGGATGCACCGGCGGCATCTTGAACGGAATGCCGAGCTGTTCGGCACGAAACAGCGCGTGACGATAGGTGAACGCCCGTTTGGGCGGCACTTCGCTCGCCGGTCGCTGCCCCCAGTGGCGATAGAGCGCATGGACCGAAACGGGCACGAGGGCGAACGGCAGGCTGGGCCATTTGTCGTGCTGCTCGAGCAGGAGATACGAGAACGGCGACACGAAGTCGTAGAACCACAGCGGCATGGCCGCATCGATACCGTGCTTCATTGTTGTCTCCCGTTGCACCCTGGACCGCCTCGAGCCGTGCGGCGCCGCCGGACTACCCGGCCACGCCGCGCGTATCTGAATCTTACGCGCGCTGCCTTGCGGCGTGCGCGCCCCCTCAGCTCTTTTTCGCGAGCCGCTCCCGGACAAACCCGATGTGCTCTCGCAGCACGTAAAACTGGTCCGCGTAGGCAAGCGGCATCTTGAGCCGGTTGACCGATGCCTCGATTTCGTCGAGGCGGTCGACGAGCGCCGAACGCTCGCTTTCGGACGTGTCGCTGAGCGAAGCGCGCTCGAGCGCGATCAGCGAACCATACCAGCGATAAATGCGCGACTTCACACGCCACGCATAAAGCGACGGCACGAGACGCAGCCCCGGAATCAGCACGACGACGATCGGCACGATCAACACGATGAGCCGGTCGGCGAGGCTCGCCAACCAGAACGGCATCAGCCGATAGAGAAAACTCTTGCCGGACTTGTAGTAGCGCGCGGCGTCATCGCTGATGGGAAAATCGTGCGCGATCGGCGCCGGAAACTCGCCCGCGCGCTGAAGCAGGTTCGGCCGGCCGTTGACCGCACGCGCAGCCTCGATCAGGAGATCCGATAGCGCGGGGTGCAGCGAATCGCGGGCGATCAGCTCGACCGTCGGCGCGAGCGTGTGGACCGTGCGCGGAGGCTCGTTCTTGCCGAGATCGAACGCGCCCATCGGCAAGACGACATCGGTCAGATAGGGAAAGCGCCGCGTGTACGCATCCGCCTGGGAAAACGAGAAGAGCCGCACGCCTCGCGTGCGCGTGAGCCGGGCCATCACAGGGACTTGCGCCGAATCGCCGGAAAAGAACGCGGCATCGATGCTTCCTTGCGTCAACGCATCGGCCGCTTGTTCGCCGGTAAATGGCAGCAACGTGGTACTGCTGCCCGGCTCGATCCCGTTGGCCTTCAACAGCGTGAGCGCCAAGGCGCGTGCGCCGCTGCCTTCGGGCCCGATGGCCAGGCGCTTGCCGGCGAACGCGGACAGCCTCGTGTACCGGGCGTGTCCGTTGTAGAACACGGCGAGCGGCACGTAGGCGACGCTACCGAGCGACACGAGCCCTTTCGGCACTGGCCGCGGTACCGCGCCGCCGTCGGGCGCCGAGGCGGCGTCCGATGCAGCCGACGGCGGCGTACCATCCGATGCGGCCAGCGCCAGCGCCAACGTGGAGGCGGATGGCGACACCCCGGGAGCCGGCGCGGCGGACGCAGAGGCCGCGACCGGCTGGGAGGCCGATGAACCCGACGACGCCGACGAAGGCGCCGACGCGCTCGCCGCCGACAGCTCAGGCGGCGGCGCCACGAGTCCGCTTTGCACGAAACCGACATCGACACCCGAGTGCGCGTTGGAAAGCCGCTCCAGGTTCTCCTGCGACCCTTCCGAACTCAGCACGATCAGCTTGATGCCGTTGCGCGCCAGAATGCGCCGATAGCCGATGGCGGCGTTCCAGAACGAGCTGCCCGGCGGACCCGCGGTGATGGTGAGCGTGGTCGGCGGCGCTGGCTGAATGAGGCGGATGGCACCCCAGATTGCGGCCGCCGACACGAGCAGGATCGGGCCGAACGAGACCGCGAGATCGCGCCAGGAAATGGCTACGAAACGCGCGACCAGGCGCGGCGCGCGGCGTGGGCGGTCGGAAGTCGGTTTCATCGATAGTGGGATCGGACACGTCGGAACAGTGAACATCGCGCCGCCGTGTCTTGGACCGCGGCGCCCGCCGATGGTACAGGATTCGCGCCGTCGCGCATCCCGTTCGGCGCCAGGCCGCGTCCTTTGCTGCAATGCAACGAAACCGGTTCCATGAGACAATCGCGGCTTTGCGGCGAGCCGCATGGGGAACGCCGCCCGGTTCACGGGCTCCCCGGCAGCGGATGTGCCGCGTATCCTTGGTTTCCGGTTTTACGTCTTGCCCAGTCCCGCCGCCGAGCCCATGTCCGCCGAGTCCGCCTCCGCATCTGAACCCGCGTTGTCCGATCGCATGGCGACCGCGCGCATCGTCAGCGTCGTTTGTTTCACATTCATCTGCTATTTGACGATCGGGATCCCGCTGCCCGTCTTGCCGGGCTTCGTCAACGGCGACCTCGGCTTCGGCTCGGTCCTGGCCGGCGCGGCCGTCAGCGTCCAATACGCGGCGACACTCGCTTCGCGGCCGCACGCAGGCCGCAGCGCGGACGCACGGGGTGCCCGGCGCACCGTGCTCACCGGCCTTGCCGCGTGCGGTGCGAGCGGCGCGCTGCTGCTCATCGCCAGCATGTTGACCGAGTGGCGTATCGCAAGCCTCGGCGTCCTCTTGCTCTCGCGGCTCGTTCTCGGCTTCGGCGAAAGCTTCGTCGGCACGGGCGCGATTCTCTGGGGCATCGGACGCGTCGGCGCGCATCACAGCGCACGCGTGATTTCGTGGAACGGCGTCGCCACCTACGGCGCCATTGCCGTCGGCGCGCCGGCCGGCGCCGCGCTGGCCCATGCGCTCGGCGGCCCGTGGGCGCTAGGCGCCGTCACCGTCGTCCTCGCGGCGCTCGGCTACGCGTTCGCGCGCCGGGTCGCGCCGGTCCCGCCTGTCCATGGCGAACGGATGTCGTATGCGAGCGTCTTCATGCGCGTCCTGCCCCATGGCCTTGGCCTCGCGCTCGGCACCGCGGGCTTCGGCGCCATCGCGACATTCATCGCGCTCTACTACGCCGCGCGCGGCTGGCAACACCCGGCTCTCGCGCTCAGCGTATTCGGCATGCTGTTCGTCGGCGCCCGCCTCGCATTCGCCAATGCCATCAAAACATATGGCGGGTTGCGCATTGCCATCGCATCGTTCTCGTTGGAATGCGCCGGCCTGATCCTGCTGTGGCTGGCCGGCACCCCGCATGCCGCGCTGGCCGGTGCGGCGCTGACCGGCTTCGGCTTCGCGCTCGTCTTCCCCGCACTCGGCGTCGAGGCCGTGGGACTCGTGCCACCCGCGAGCCGCGGTGCGGCGCTGTCGGCGTACTCGGTGTTCTTCGACCTCTCGCTCGGCATCATGGGGCCCCTGGCGGGCTATGTCGCAGGCGCTTTCGGGTATGGCTCGGTGTTCCTCATGGCTGCGCTGGCCGCCGCCGCAGCCGCAGTGCTGAGCGCGAGCCTCTACGTACGTTACGTGCGCAACGGCGCCGCCCCGGCGTTTTAGGCCGCGTCGTTCGAATCCGGCGGTTAGCCGCCCCATGTCCGCTCATTGCGCACGTATGTCATACGATGACTGATGACACGTGCCGCGGCTCCGCTCGCCCGCAATCGCACTAGCTCCGCGGGTTTACGAGATTTCTCAGCCGGAACGGTTCGGAACTACACTGCTCGACGTAGTACGACAACATAAGACTCAGCGCGGGCCGCGCGTCCCTTGCCGCTCGCCGACCCTATCCAGGAGGCGTTCCAAATGACAGCAAAAAGCCGTCGTCGTGCATCATCGATTTCCGCCATATCGAACGTCCGCCTCACGCGCCGCGCATTCGTCGGCCTCGGCGGTGCGGCGCTCGCCAGCACGCTCGGACCGCTGAGCGCCGTGCGCGCGTTCGCCGCGGCGCCCGGCATTCCCCAGGTCGATCTCATTTGGGGCGAACACGGCGCGGCCGCGAGGATCGCGGCGATGGTGGCGCATGTTTCGAACACGCTCTTTCGTCCGCGCGATTACGACGTGACGGCTTACGGCGCACAGTCCGTGAGCGTCGTGGCGGCCACCTCGCCCTACACGAACGTGGCCAAGTCGCCTGTCAGCCCAGGCTCCGAGAAAACGCCCGCCCCCAATGCGTTCGACTCGCGCCCGGCATTCCTGGCCGCGATCGACGCCTGCCACCGCGAAGGCGGCGGTCGTGTCGTCGTTCCGCCCGGCAATTGGTACTGCGCTGGGCCGATCGTCCTGCAAAGCAACGTCCGCTTTCACCTGAGCGCGAACTGCACGATCTATTTCAGCCCGAACCCTGCCGACTACGCGAAGGACGGTCCCGTGGATTGCGGCGCCAACGGCCGGCTCTACTACAGCCGCTGGCAGGCCGACGACTGCCTGAACTTCGGCGCTCCGGTCTATGCGCGCAATGCGATCAACATCGCGCTGACGGGCGAAGGTCCGAGTTCGGTGCTCAACGGGCAAGCGATGACACCCTTCTCCGGCAGCGGCAACAACAGCGTCTGCTGGTGGACGTACAAGGGCTCGTCCGGCGCCTACGGAGCAGGCGCATCGGTGCCGAGCCAGGCGTATGCCAACCCGAACAACGTCGATTTGCGTCTCGTGGCGCCCGGCATCTCCGATGCGCTCTATGCGCTGCTGACCTCGCCCAGCACCCCGTGGCAGCAGGACCAGAACTACTTGCCGGCGCTTTCCGAAGCCGGCGTGCCCGTCGAAAAACGCATCTTCGGGCTCGGCCATTATCTGCGTCCGTGCCTGGTGGAATTCATCGACTGCAAGAACGTGCTGATGGAAAACTACCAGACGCAAAACACGCCGTTCTGGCAGCACCATCCCACGGCCTGCATGAACGTCGTATTTCGCGGCGTGACGACCGACAGCATCGGTCCCAACAACGACGGGTTCGATCCCGAGGCCTGCACCAACGTCCTCGTGGAAAACTGTACGTTCAACACCGGCGACGATTGCATCGCCATCAAATCGGGCAAGAATCTCGACACCGAATACGGGCCGGCCAAACGCCATTTGATTCGCGATTGCACGATGAACAGCGGCCATGGCGGCATTACGCTAGGCAGCGAGATGGGCGGCGGCGTCGAGCAGATCTTCGCGACGAACCTGTCGATGCTCAACGCAAACTGGCAAACCAATCCGCTCAATATCGCCATTCGCGTGAAAACGAACATGAATCGCGGCGGCTACGTGAAGGACTTCCACGTCAAAGGCGTGACGCTGCCGAACGGCGTCAGTCTCAAAGGCGGTGGCTACGGCAGCGCGTTTCTCGCCGGCAGTCCGATCAATGCGAGCGTGCCGCTGGGCGTCGTCACGCCGGCGGCCGGCAATCCGGCAGCGGCTCAAGGCGGAATCGTCACGTTCGACTGCGACTATCAGCCCGCTAACGATGCCGTCAGAACGCGGCCGCCCGTCGTGCAAAACATCACGATATCGGACGTCAAGGCAAGCAACGTGACGTTGAACGGCGTAACCGCCTCCTGTTTTCAGGCGATCGTCGCGCAAGGTCCCGTCGCATCCGACTACAACGGCCCCACACCCGCGCCGGCCGTCGTGCCGATCTCGGGCGTCTCGATCAGCAACTGCGACTTCGGCACCCCGGTCGCGGCGGGTCCTGCCACGGTCACCTCGCCCGGGCCGATTTATGCCTACAACGTGAACGCGATCGCGCTCTCGAATACGGTCATCGCGGGCCAGATCGTCAACACGACGATCGTCGACAAGCGCTAAGCCCTCGGGGCGGGATGGAATGGAGATTGCTCGCTACGGACCTGCGTAGCGCTGTTTCTCCGGAGCATCCCGCCATGAGCAAGGCAAACAAGAGTCCGTCATATCCGTTCGCGTCCGGCGGTTGGGGATCGCTGAAAGCGGTAACGAACATCCTCGCGCAGGAAAAGATCACACTGAAAGACAGTGCGGTTCTGCTCAGGCAGAACAAGCCCGACGGATTCATGTGCGTCAGTTGTTCGTGGGCAAAGCCGGCCGATCCTCACACGTTCGAGTTCTGCGAAAGCGGAGCAAAAGCGACCGCGTGGGACCTCACTGCGAAGCGCATGACACCCGAGTTCTTCGAACTCAATACGGTGAGTTCGCTGCTGAACTGGCCCGACCATGACCTCGAGGAGGCCGGAAGACTCACCGCGCCGATGAAGTACGACGCTGCTACCGATCGATACGTCGAAGTCAGCTGGGAGGACGCCTTTCGCGAGATCGGCCGGGAACTGGCCGCGCTCGATCCCAAGAGCGTCGTTTTCTACACGTCGGGGCGAGCATCCCTCGAAACGTCATACATGTATCAGCTTTTCGTGCGAATGTATGGCTGCAACAACCTTCCCGACAGCTCGAACATGTGCCACGAGAGCACCAGCGTCGGACTGAAGGAAGCCATTGGAGTCGGGGTCGGCACGATCACGCTCGAAGACTTCGAAAAGACCGACCTGATGTTTTTCTTCGGACAGAACGTCGGCACCAACAGTCCTCGAATGCTCCACCAGTTGCAGGAAGCACGCAATCGCGGCGTTCCCATCATCACGTTCAATCCGCTGGTCGAGCCAGGCCTCGTTTCGTTCGCGAACCCGCAGTCGCCCGTGCAGATGTTGACACCCGCGCAGACACCGATCAGCACGCAGTACCACCAGGTGAAGACGGGCGGCGATACGGCGGCGATCCTCGGCATCTGCAAGGCGGTCATCGAAGCGGACGATCGAGCCACAGCGCAGGGCTTGCCTCGCGTCCTCGATGTCGCCTTTATCGATGAACACACGATCGGCTTCGAGGAGTTCGCTGCCTATGCGCGGGCAACCGACTGGAGCGAGATCGAACGTGTGAGCGGCCTCACGCGCGCTGCTCTGCTCGATGCGGCCGACGAATACATGCGGGCCAACGCGGTAATGGCGCACTTTGGGATGGGTTTGACGCAGCATCGGCTCGGCGTGCAGAACGTCCGCATGCTCACCAACCTTTTGCTGTTGCGCGGGAACATCGGCAAGCCGGGCGCCGGCCCCTCGCCGGTGCGCGGACACTCCAACGTGCAGGGCCAGCGCACGGTGGGCATCACCGAGAAGCCGGAACTGGCGCCGCTCGATCAGCTCGCGACGCAGTTCTCGTTCGAGCCTCCGAGGAGCAAAGGGCTGAACACCGTTGAAGCGTTCGAAGCAATGCTGAATGGTGAGGTGAAAGCCGTCGTCAATCTGGGCGGCAATCTCGTACGCTCGGTCCCGGATCGGCTGCGCGCGGAACCGGCATGGGCAGGTCTGCGCTTGACCGTCAATGTGGCGACGAAGCTCAACCGCAGCCACCTCGTTCACGGCGAAGTCTCGTACGTCCTCCCGTGCCTGAGCCGAATCGAAATTCACCGTACGCCACTAGGCGAACAAGCCGTTTCGATGGAAGACAGCACGGGGTGCATGCATGGCTCGAAAGGCGTCACGGAACCCGCCAGCGAAAAAGCCCGGCCGGAACAATACATCGTGGCGGGCATCGCCAAAGCAACGCTGGGCGAGCGTTCCACCGTCGACTGGGACGCCTGGCGCGACGACTATTCGCTCGTGCGCGAGGAAATCGCCAAGACCTATCCCGACATCTTCCACGACTTCAACGCGCGCATGTGGCAGCCGGGCGGCTTCCACCGGCCGCTTGCCGCACGTCATCGCCAGTGGAAAACCCAATCGGGCAAGGCCGAGTTCCTCACGCCCCACTCGCTGGGCGAAGACCCCGACATGCCGGAGAAAGTGCCTGAAGCGCTGCGTCTGATGACATTGCGCAGCGACAGCCAGTTCAATACGACGATCTACAACACCGGAGACCGTTTTCGCGGCGTGAAGAATACGCGCATGGTCATTCTGATGAATAAAGCGGATATCGAAAAACGTCACTTGCATGAAGGCCAGAAAGTGACGCTGCAAACGATCGCCGACGACGGAATCGATCGGCGCCTCGAAGGGCTCGAAATCAAGGCGTATGCGATACCCGAGGGTTGTATCGGCGGCTACTACCCGGAATGCAACGTATTGCTGCCGCTTTGGCACTACGCGAAGGAAAGCAAGGTACCGGGTGCGAAATCGATCCCGGTGCGCATCGTCTAGGACCCGTTCACGTCCGACTGCTTTGCGGTGAGGGTGCCGCGCGGGAACGCAGCATGCTCACCGGAACGCGCACGGTCCCTTACCGTGTCCCCACCATCAGAGGTCGATACCATGCCCTACGTGCCCACCATCACGACGATGATTCGTCTCGATCACTCCCACGCCGTATCTGCATTTCATCGCTACGGTAGCGAAACCGCATGGTGGCGCAAACGTGCGATCGTCACCTCCGTCTGCAGAGCGCTTGAAATACATGCACAGCTCGAAGAAGAATTCTTCTACCCTGCCCTTGCGCGCATCGCACCGACTGACGAAATTCTGAAGAAGAGCCAGTCCGAGCATGACCAACTGCGCGAAATCATCGCGAAGCTGCGTGGCATGGGCCCGGAGAACGCCGCCTACGATTCGCTGTTCATGGAGTTGATGCGCGATACCCTGCACCATGTCGCCGATGAGGAAACGAAGCTGCTACCCCTCGCGGAGCGCGCGCTCGGTCCCGAATTGCGCACGCTGGGCGCGCAAATGATGCGCCGGCGAATGCAGTTGCTGGGAGAACATCCCGTCGAGATGGCAGTCAATACGGCCGGTACATTCCCTGTTGCCACAGCCGTCGTGGCGACCGTGCTCGCCTGCGGCGTGGCGCGGCTAGTCAGGGGCAATCGACACGCGCGCGCGGCATGAACCGCCGCGCATTGTCCGACACGGGCGCCCGCTCATGCCCTTCCCCTCTGATCGCGACGAGTTTCCGCCCGAGCGCTTCGTGTATCGCGGCTACAGCGTGACCGTGCACACGCAGCGCAACGAGCGCAACAGCTGGCTCGCCGTCATCGATGTCGAACGCGACGGACAACCCGTGCAACTGGAGGGACCCGAGACCGTCGTACCGGTTTGGGGCACGCGGGAGGAAGCGCAACGGGCGGGCATCGAACGCGTGCGCTACCTATTGGATCAGCGCGACGGAGTGCTCGCCCTTCGCAACCCGGCGCGGCCGAGATGAGGGCCCCGCCTGAACGGGTCTTACCTTATTCCAAACGATTCCTTGATTTTCCATACGACGGCCACCTACGATAGTGAGCCTCCCCCCTCTCTTGGAGAGGCTCATGCCGTCCTGGAAACCCGATCCGACGTTCTACCCGTCTGCCCGGCTCGCCGCAGACGCTCCCCCGGAAACGCTGGCCTACGTGGCGAGCTTCGATCCGAAGCGCGCCACGCCCGATGAAATCGCCGTCGTCGATCTCGATGCGGATTCGCCGAGCTACGGCACCATCGTTCACCGCGTCGCCATGCCCAATACCGGTGACGAGCTGCATCACTTCGGCTGGAACGCCTGCAGCTCGTGCCTGTGTCCGAACGCGCCCCACCCGCACTCCGAGCGCCGCTATCTCGTCGTGCCGGGGCTGCGCTCGTCGCGCATCCACATCCTCGATACGAAGCCCGACCCACGCCGCCCGGCCATCGTACGCGTGATCGAGCCCGAGGAGCTCAAACGCAAAGCGGGCTATACGCGCCCGCATACCGTCCATTGCGGCCCGCAGGGAATCTACGTGACCGCGCTCGCGAACGCCGAGGGCGAAGCGCCCGGCGGTGTCATGCTGATCGATCACGAGACGTTCGATGTCCGCGGCCGCTGGGAAATCGAGCGCGGACCGCAAGAGCTCGCCTACGATGCCTGGTGGCATCTCGGCTTCGACACGCTCGTGTCCAGCGAATGGGGGCTGCCGGCCACGTTCGAAAACGGCCTCGTGCCCGAGGTACTGCTCGGCGGGCAGTATGGCCATCGGCTGCACTTCTGGGATCTCAACACGCGCAAACACCAGCAAACCCTCGATTTTGGCGCCGAACATCAACTCGTCTTCGAGCTGCGGCCGGCGCACGATCCGACCAAGGCCTACGGTTTCGTCAATTCGGTCATCAGTTTGAAGGACCTGTCGGCATCGATCTGGACCTGGTATCGAGACGGCAACCGCTGGGCCGCGCGCAAAATCATCGAAATCCCGGCCGAACCGGCGGACCCGGCGATCCTGCCGCCGATGCTCAAGGGGTTTTCCGCCGTCCCGCCGCTCGTTACCGATATCGCGCTTTCCCTCGACGACAAGTCGCTGTTCGTCGCCTGCTGGGGCACCGGCGACATGCACCGCTACGACGTTTCCGATCCGTTTCACCCGGAGTTGACGGGCACGGTGCGCGTGGGCGGCATCGCCTCGCGCGCCACGCATCCCTGCGCCGACGGCCGTCCGCTCAACGGGGGACCGCAAATGGTCGAAGTCAGCCGTGACGGCGAACGCGTCTACTTCACGAACTCGCTTTACGGAGCGATCGACGAACAGTTCTATCCCGACGGCATCGCCGGCTGGATGGTCAAGCTCGATGCGCCAGCCGGCGGCGGGCTCGAGTTCGACCGGGAGTTCTATCTGCCGTGGCATGACACCCATCGGCCCCATCAGATCCGGCTCGAAGGCGGCGACGCGTCGTCGGATTCCTACTGCTATCCGTGAGACGCCGCGGGAGGCGTGGGATCCGTATGAGTGCGACACTGAGCGCGGCAAGCGCCGCCACCGTCGCGACGAGCTGGGTAGCCATCGTCGGCAGCGGCGTCTTTCACGGCGTCAATCCGGCCATGGGATGGCTGTTCGCGACTGCCCTCGGGCTGCAGCGCGGCAGCCGCCAGGCGCTTTGGGCCGCGCTGCCGCCGCTGGCGCTCGGACACGCCGTGTCGGTATTCGCCGTGACGAGCTCGGCGCTCGCGTTCGGCGTGCTCGCGCGTACGCTGCATATGCAGCTCGCACTCGGGGCGATGCTGATCGCATGGGGCATCTATCACCATCTCTACGGGCATCGGCACCGCATCGCAGTGGGCATGACGGCTGGATTCGCGGGGCTGGCCTTGTGGTCCGCCGCGACGGCGACGCTGCATGGCGCCGGGCTCATGCTCGTTCCCGCGCTGATGCCGCTTTGCACGAGCGGCGCGTTCGGACCGCCGGGCGGGCCGCTCGGTCCCGCCGCCGCGGCCACGCTGCTGCATACGGCCGTTGCAACCGCGACCAGCGCGATCCTCGCGTTCGTTGCCTATCAGTATGTGGGGCTCGGCGTCTTGCGGCGCGGCTGGATCAACTTCGACTGGCTCTGGTCGGCCGCTCTCGTCGCGGCCGGCACGTTCCTGCTGGCGTTCGGCTGAAACCCGGTCCTGCGCGCGCCGCGACCGCCGTGCCCGGGCGTCTGGAAGCCGATCCGATGTCTTCCTCGAACGATCGTCAGCGGCGGGCAGCGTCGAAGCATTTGCGCAGCCCCTGCCAACACTCGAAGTAGCGCGCCTGCAACTGAGCGCTTTCGAGCGCAAAACGCGTCGGCCGCAACAACGTGCGCGTCTCGAACATGAAAGCGAGCGTGTCGGCTACCTTTTGCGGCTTGGTCGTATCCATCGTCGACGCCTTTTCGAACGTGGCCGCATCGGGGCCGTGTCCGGCCATGCAGTTGTGCAGGCTCGCACCGCCCGGCATGAAGCCCTCCTCTTTTGCATCGTAGACGCCGTGGACCAGCCCCATGAACTCGCTCGCGACATTGCGATGAAACCAGGGCGGTCGGAAGGTATCTTCGCCCACGAGCCAACGCGGCGGGAAAATCACGAAGTCGAGCGAATCGACACCCGGCGTGTCGCTTGGGGATTGCAGCACGAGGAAGATCGACGGATCGGGATGATCGAAGCCGATCGAGCCGATCGCGTTGAAGCGGCGCAAATCGTACTTATAAGGCGCGTAATTGCCGTGCCACGCCACGACGTCGAGCGGCGAGTGTCCGATATCGGCGCGCCAGAGCAAGCCGTCGAGCTTTGCCACCAGCTCGAAGGCGCCCTCCCGGTCTTCGTATGCGGCCTGCGGCGTCAGGAAGTCGCGCGGATTCGCGAGCCCGTTCGAGCCGATCGGTCCGAGATCGGGCAGGCGCAACAGTGCACCGAAATTCTCGCAGACGTAACCGCGCGCGCTTGCGTCCGGCAGCGCCACCGAAAATCGCACGCCGCGCGGAATGACGGCGATCTCCGACGGTTCGACGTCGATCCGTCCCATCTCCGTGGCGATCGCCAGCCGCCCTGCTTGCGGCACGATCAGCAGTTCGCCGTCCGCGCTATAGAAGAAGCGGTCATGCATCGAGCGATTGGCCGCATAGAGATGGATCGCACAACCCGACATCGCCGCGGCACTGCCGTTGCCGGCCATCGTAACGAGCCCTTCGACGAAATCGGTCGGCGTATCGGGCAGCGGCAGCGGGTCCCATCGGAGCTGGTTCGGCGGAGTCGGCGGAACTTGAGCAAAGTTCGCGACGAGTCGCGGCGATGGCCCGCCAGCATCGTCCGCCGGCATGCGCTCGAAAGGCTGGTGGACCGCCGCCGGGCGGATTCGGTAAAGCCACGAGCGGCGGTTATGCGCGCGCGGTGCCGTGAATGCGGTCCCCGACAGTTGCTCGGCGTACAGGCCGTACGGTGCGCGCTGCGGGGAATTACGGCCGACGGGCAGCGCGCCGGGTAGCGCTTCGGTGGCGAACTCGTTGGCAAAACCCGACTGATAGCCGTCAGGTCCGCTGTGGCTGGAGGCTGGGTGCATGAATCCTATCTCCGTGGTGCTTCTGGATTTACGCATGGTAAAACCAATTACTCATTGTTGATTCAACGTAAACCCTGATGGAGCACTACCGGACAATATCGATATAAGTAACGACGAAGTACCGATGCTGCCGGCCAGGGTGCTGCTACCATCGACACAGCGCCCCTCCCACGCCTGCCCATGATCCCCCCGACCATTCCCGCGCTCCTCGAACACGCCGCCGCTCATCCTTTCTTGCGCGAGCACTTGTCGTCCGGCGGCGACACGCCGCCGGGCTTTGCCTATGCGCACCTGGACGGCTTGCGCCTCGAAAGCGGCTATCAGCCCATCTTCGACGTGAGCATGAACGGCATACAAACGCTCTGGTCCGCGCCCGACAGCGCAGACCGCTTCGGCGACGAGCTGGGCTTTCAGGCACTGACGCTCGCGCCCGGCGGCACGCCGTTCGATCCTTGCGAACGCGTCGAGGACGACCAGGAACTCGTCGCGCGCGATCGCCTCGCGCGCACGCTGCATGCAATCAACTTTTTCGGCTCGCAACAGCACGGGCTGCTTTTTCTGCGCGTGCACGAGCGTCTGCTCAAGAGCGTCAAGTACGATCACGGCCAGCACTTTTCCACGGTGCTCGTCTCGCTCGGCCTCAACCCCGCGCGTATCGTGATCGAACTGCCCGGTATCGCGGTCGCCCATCGCACGTTTCTCGGCTATCTCACGAAGAGTTACCAGCGCTTCGGGTTCAAAGTGGCGGGTAATCTGCCGAATGCCGGACACATCATGTCGGTATCGGACATGGCGCGGCTCGACTTTCTGAAGATCGACGGTGCAGCTGTCTTGAGAGATGCCATGACCAAGCCGCTCATCGCGTACGCCAACCGACTGCACATTCCGCTGATTTTCGATCGGGTGGCGACGGAAGCGCAATTCGATGCGCTCCAGCAGTTCGGCGCGCGCTTCGTGCAAGGGCCGCTGTTCGAGCCGCACGCGCGGATCCGCTAACGCGGGGCATCCCGCTCCAGCGCTTCGCGCGGCGGTGCGATGCTTTCGCGACAACAGACCTGAAAGGAGATCACGATGGCCGAGCCTGCCCGGTTTCACTGGGACGATCCGCTGCTGCTCAACGAGCAGTTGACCCAAGAGGAACGCATGGTGCGCGACGCGGCGCACGCCTATGCGCAAGACAAACTGCTGCCGCGCGTCACCGAAGCGTTTCGTCACGAGCGCACCGATATCGAGGTCTTCCGCGAAATGGGCGCCATCGGTCTGCTCGGTCCGACCATTCCGGACGAGTACGGCGGGCCGGGTCTCAATTTCGTCAGCTACGGCCTGATCGCACGTGAAGTCGAGCGGGTCGACTCGGGCTACCGCTCGATGATGTCGGTGCAGTCGTCGCTCGTGATGGTGCCGATCTACGAGTTCGGCTCCGATGCGCAGAAGGCCCGCTATCTGCCGAAACTCGCCACCGGCGAATGGATTGGCTGCTTCGGGCTCACGGAACCCGATCACGGCTCCGATCCGGGCAGCATGGTCACGCGCGCACGCAAGGTCGAGGACGGCTATGTGCTGACCGGCGCCAAGATGTGGATCACCAATTCGCCGATCGCCGATGTGTTCGTCGTCTGGGCCAAGCTCGAAGAAGACGGCAAGGACACCATCCGCGGCTTCATCCTCGAAAAAGGCATGAAAGGCCTCAGTGCGCCGGCCATCCACGGCAAGGTCGGACTGCGCGCATCGATCACCGGCGAAATCGTACTCGACGATGTCCTGGTGCCGCGCGAGAACATGCTGCCCGATGTAAGCGGCTTGCGCGGACCGTTTACCTGCTTGAATTCCGCGCGCTACGGCATTGCCTGGGGCGCGCTCGGGGCGGCGGAATCATGCTGGCATACGGCGCGTCAGTACGTGCTCGAGCGCAAGCAGTTCGGCCGCCCGCTCGCGGCCAATCAGCTCGTGCAAAAAAAGCTCGCCGACATGCAAACCGAAATCACGCTCGGCTTGCAAGGCGTGCTGCGCCTCGGCCGCATGAAGGATGAAGGCATCGCGGCGTCCGAAATCACGTCGATCATGAAGCGCAACTCCTGCGGCAAGGCATTGGACATTGCCCGTCTAGCGCGCGATATGCTCGGCGGCAACGGCATCTCGGACGAATTCGGCGTTGCGCGCCATCTCGTCAATCTCGAAGTCGTCAATACCTACGAAGGCACACACGACATCCACGCCCTCATCCTCGGACGCGCCCAAACAGGCATTCAAGCATTCTTCTGAGCGCGTGGCACCCGGCCGTATATCGGCCGGTGCCTGTGTAAATTCGGCGTCGCGCCGACGAAACTTCTTCAAGCCGCGCGCAGTCTGCGATAAAGCCGTCCGGTGAGGCGCATCGGTTATGCGAATCGGGCCGGGAATGGATTCTGCATGTGCATCGGGTGTGGCATATGCCCGCCGGCTGTCCTATCTTTGGTACGATGCACGCGTGGATGGAAACTAGGGGATTCGAATGGCTGAAGTTAACAAGGAGAGATTGATGTCCGATATCAGAACCGTCCTCGCGGATGCCGAGGACCTCTTGAAGCAAGCCGCGAATGCCACAGGCGAACGCGCCTCGGAATTGCGCGAAACCGCGCTCTCCCGGCTCAAGCAAGCCAAGGAAAAAGCGGCCGACGTCCAGGTCGTCGTCGTGGAAAAAGGCAAAAAGGCTGCGCGCGCAACGGACGACTACGTGCATGAACACCCGTGGACGGCTATCGGCGTTGCAGCGGGGATCGGCATGGTGCTCGGCCTTCTCATCAACCGCAAGTAATCCGGGTGCGCCGGCCGGCGCGCCGGTGCCCGTCAGGCTGCCGCCGAGCTGGCCCGGTCGGCCGTGAGCCTGTACGGCAAATTGCTGGCGCCGTCTGCCCGCGCGGGGTTATGCGCTAATCCGTCCGAACTTCATGCCAAACGACGACAACCCATCGCCGCATTCATCCGCCAACCAGCACGGACCGCTGCGACGGATGCTGAGTTCGCTCTACGCGCTGTTGCAAACGCGGCTCGAGCTCATCGGCATCGAGCTCGCGGAAGAGCGCGAGCGCATTCTGGCCGTACTGTTTCTCGGCCTCATCGCCGTCATGTTCGCGATGATGGCGCTCATCAGCCTGACAGCCCTGATTGCCGTGGCATTCTGGGACACCTATCGATGGCAGGTTCTTGCAGGCATTACCGGCGTCTATGGAATCGGCGCGCTTTTGTGCGCGCTCAAGGCACGCAGCGGTTTGCACGACGCGCCGATCGTTTTTCAAGCGACGCTCAACGAGTTCGAGAAAGACCGCGAGATGTTCCGTCAGCCTTAGTTTTGGGTGATCCTTGCCGTTGATTACCGTTGATTACCGTTGAGCGCCCCAATCGAACCGAGATTCACTGCCCGCCATGAGCCAGACTAACGAGCATCACGCACGTGCCCGCGCGCACGGTCCCGTCAAGGACCTGAGTTCTCCGCAATTGCGCACGGTCCGCAAGGAGTTGCTGCTGTTGCGCGCCGAGGTCGAGCGTTCCGAGTTCGTGCACGCGCGTATGGAGCTTCATCATAGTCTGTCGAGCTTCGGCTGGCTGAAGCTGTTCGTCCCGGGCTTTTCCAGCCATCGGTCCAGGGCGGGCGGCAAAAGCATCAACGCCTCGCTGACCGATTGGTTCACCGGCCACCCGCTGGTGAGCTCGCTCGCGTCGTTGATACTGGCCAAGCCGCTGCGCGCGACGCTGGCCGCCGGCACCAAGCCGCTCATCAAGTGGGGATCGCTCGGCGCGGCCGCATGGGCGGGGTATCGCTTTCTCGCGCAAGCGATTCACCGCGAGCACGCGCGGTCGGCCACGCAGACCGGCGATGCGCCGTAACGCGCTTGCAGCGGTGCGCCGCTGAGCGCTCTTATCTCCGCGAGCTGAGCCGAGCCGGTTCGATTTCCGCGGCTCATGTCCGCGGTTGCCGCTACCGGCGGGCCAGCCAGCAGCCGGGGTCCATGGTGCCGCGCGAGCCAGCTCTCCGGTTCATACGCTCGCCGAGCACATCCAGAATGAATGTCCCGCATGCATCGCCGGCCATCGGGCCGGCATCGACAGGCCGCGCCTCCAGCGCGTAGTATCCGCTCGCGCGGTCGCCATCGACCACATGGAGCCGATAGACCGGCGCGCCGACAGGCGGCGCCTGGTCGAGTCCAGCCGGCAAGACGACCGCCCCGCCCGCATGCGCGTCCGAGCCCGCTTCCAGAAACTGCGCCGCGCGGTAGAGCGCCATCGCAGCATCGGCGCGATGGGCGCGCGCCACATGCTCGCGGTAACTCGGCAGCGCGTAAGCGGCCAACGCAGCGACGATCGCCAGCGCCACCACCAACTCCATCAGAGAGAATGCCGCGGCCCAGCGAGCCGGCGTGCGCGTAGCGTCCCTGGCGTTCAATTACCGTCTCCTCACGATGCGGCGCCAGTGGCGCGATTCCTTACCCGCTTCGCGAACCACGAAGACCTGTGCCCACGCTTGCGCATCCACGCTTGCGCCAAAGCCTCTCGCCGTGACGACATATCCCCGCGCGTGCGGCCGCTCCGCAATGCGCAGCCCTTCGATCAGACACTGAGGCGGCCTGCGACCACCGGGCCAGTTCGGTAGCGGCGAAAATGCAGCGGCATCGGCGAACGGATCGCGCTCTTGCCAACGCATCGCCTCCGCGCGGCTCGGCAGCAGCAGCGGCGCGCGGCCGGCCTCGTGCTCCCGGAGGCAAAGCTCGAGCGCGACATTGGCCGCCTGCATGCTATGCAGCGCATCCTCGAAGTTCGATGCGCGCCGCACACCCATGATGGTCGCGTCGAACGAGGCGATGGCCGCCGCCGATACCATCGACGTCAGCATGAGCGCAACCGGCAACGCCGCCCCGGATGCGTGCCCGGCAAGACGGCAGGCTCGATGGGTCCGTGGCACCAGACCGTATGCCGACGCATTGCTCATCGGCCCGCCTGCTCATGATTCCGTATCGCAACGCGGCGCCGGAATACCTGCCGAGCGAGGCCGTCGAAATAGCGCGTCGCCATCGGGTCGCAATCGACAGGCTGACCGCGTGCGGCCGTCCGCCTCCCGCGGACACGCACACAGATATCCACGGCAGTGACATGCTGCCAATCGTTTGGCGCGACGGCGTCGGCACGAACGGCTCGGGCGGCCCCGCGTATCCAATACCTGAAAGCCAGCCGTTCGACACCCGCAACAGCCGGTTGCCGGGCAAGACCGCCGTTGCCTTCGCAATAAAGCTCGGGGGTGCCGCCATCCCGCGATGTCCCCACGAAAAAGCGATTGGAGACGACGACCGGCTCTCCGGCTCGCCCGATACCCTGCCCCAGGCAATCCGTCGTTTGCCCCGCCTCGGTGGGCCACGTCGCCACGGCATCGTCGACATAGCGGATAACGATGCCGTCGGAGCCGCTCGCATCGCGCTCGCAACGAAGCCCGCCCGCCGTTTCGACCGGATGTCCCGACGTACAGCCGAATAGTCCCGGCGCGATATCTCCCGACAGCGCCGGCAACCCTGGCGGCACAAACCCCGCCATCTGGATCTGCTCGCTCATCAGCAACAGGGATGTCATACCGGCCTCGCGCATCAGCGCCGTATCGGCAGACGCGGCATAAAACTGACGCACCGTATGGTAGAGCGATGCGATCATCGCCACGACGAAGAGCCCCAATGCCGTTGCAACCATCAACTCGATGAGCGTATGCCCGCGGCTGCGCCCTCCCACTGAGCCGCGCCTCATC
Source organism: Trinickia sp. (assembly GCF_057351765.1). Classification (NCBI taxonomy): domain Bacteria; kingdom Pseudomonadati; phylum Pseudomonadota; class Betaproteobacteria; order Burkholderiales; family Burkholderiaceae; genus Trinickia; species Trinickia sp. Next base: position 74,935 of record NZ_JBMRBK010000020.1, read on the forward strand.
GATTTCGCCCCGCGCGAAGCGCCCGGCCTCATGGCGTCGCCCCCAGAAACAGAGGCGCTACGCTGCAAGAAAGCTCGGGGGCGGCGAACTCGGGCGGACATCCATCGAAACGTGTCGGGCGCGCTCGCCCAAGCGCGTGCCCACCCGCTTGCGAACTCGCCCAGCGCACCGCGACGAATGCGGCACCGCCACCTGCATCGCGTACGACGATGTCGCCACGCGGCAATGCCTGCATGGCCTGGGCACGCCAGTACTCCATCCCACCCGCCGCCGCGGATCGTTCGCGCAGCGCATCGGCGGCAGAAGCCGCAATCAGCGATGCCACCTCGCGCTGCGCAGAACTCTTTTCGGTACGCACGGCCACGAGCTGGCTCGAGATCGTGCCAACAAGAGACAACGCGGCGATGCCCAGTGCGATCGCAACTTCAAGCAGCGAGCCTCCAGTTTGCCGGCCCGGGATTCGCGGCGAGGCATTCATGCGTGCCGCCCGCACTCGGCGCTCACCCTCGCCCTGCCGCCGGCAGCGATCGAAACGCAGCGCCTCGCGGCTTGCGCAGACGCACCATGACGAGCGCCTGTCGGCGCGATCTCGAAGCTGCGAAACCCGCCGATCACCTGCCCGGCTGGCGGGCGAAACCGGATCGCATGCGCGGCGCCGCGGATCCGCACGCCGGGCGCCGGAACATGCGTGCGCAATACCCGCTGTCCGTAACCGGTTTCAAGCGCGACGACCCAACCCGTCGCCCAATCGACGGGAACACGGTCCCGGCCGAAGTCATATCCGCCGTTATGGACGCATCGTCCATAACCATCAGTGCGGCAAATCACGACCGGCAAACCGATACGAACCGCTTCGCTGCGCGCGTACGACATGCTCGCCAGCAATATGCGCATGCTCGCTTCGACGCGCTGGCGTTGCTGCCAGGTGGCAAACGACGGTATCGCCAGCGTCGCGAGCAACAGCATCACGGCGCAGACGATCAGCGTTTCGACGAATGTGAATCCGCGCGCGTGCCGCGCACGTCGGCGCTCAATGCCTGCCCCGCTTGCACCGAACCGCATTCCCAGCTCCGTTGTCCGTTGTTCGATTCGATCAATCTAGCGGACGTGCACGTACAGCACCATCGTCCGTTCGGCCGAGTGGCGAGCAGGTATCGACGCGCCGACAATGGCGCGTCACGTCAATATGCAAGGGAAGGAAAACGATGAAACGACGAGACCGATCAACGCTTGCGCGACGGTTTGGCGGGAGCGGCGCGACGAAACTCTTCGATGACGTCCTCGAATTCGGATACATCCTCGAAGCGCCGGTAGACCGATGCAAAGCGAACGTAAGCGATGGTATCGAGCTGACGCAGCTCGTTCATCACGAGCTCGCCAAGGCGCTCGCTGCGCACTTCGCGTTCGCCGCTGCCCAGCAATTGATACTCGATGCGGGCAACCGCCGCGTCGATCGCGTCCGCCGCAACGGGGCGCTTTCTAAGCGCCAGTTGCATGCTCGCGACGATCTTGCGGCGATCGAATTCGGTGCGGCTGCCATTCTTTTTCACCACCGCCGGCAACATGAGCTCGACTCGCTCGTACGTCGTGAAACGCTTGTCGCAGGCCGGACACCGGCGGGGGCGCCGAATCGCGGCGCCGTCCTCGGATACGCGCGAATCGACGACCTGGGTATCCTCGTGCCGGCAAAAGGGGCAGCGCATGGTGGCTCAGCGATAAACCGGGAAGCGCTTGGTGAGTTCGGCAACCTGCGCGCGCACGCGCTCGATCGTCCCCGCGTCTTCCGGGTTCTCGAGCACGTCGGCAATCAGATTCCCCACTTGCTCCGCTTCTTGCGCACCGAAGCCACGCGTCGTCATGGCGGGCGAACCGAGGCGGATCCCGCTCGTGACGAACGGCTTTTCCGGATCGTTCGGAATCGCGTTCTTGTTGACGGTGATATGCGCCGCGCCCAGCGCGGCTTCGGCCGCCTTGCCGGTGATGTTCTTCGCGCGCAGGTCGACCAGCATCACGTGGCTTTCCGTACGGCCCGACACGATGCGCAAGCCGCGCTTGACGAGCGTCTCGGCCAGCACGCGCGCATTATCGACCACGCGCTGCTGGTAGGCCTTGAACTCAGGCGAGAGCGCCTCCTTGAATGCGACAGCCTTCGCGGCGATCACATGCATGAGCGGGCCGCCCTGAATGCCGGGGAAGATGGCCGAATTGATCTGCTTCTCGTATTCGGCCTTCATCAGGATCACGCCGCCGCGCGGGCCGCGCAGGCTCTTGTGGGTCGTCGTCGTGACGAAATCGGCATGGGGAACCGGATTGGGATACACACCGGCGGCGATGAGCCCCGCATAGTGCGCCATATCCACCATCAAATACGCGCCGACCGATTTCGCGATCTTCGCGAGGCGCTCGAAGTCGATCTTCAGCGCGAACGCCGATGCGCCCGCAACGATCAGCTTCGGCTTGTGCTCCTCGGCAAGCTTGGCCGCGGCGTCGTAGTCGATGTCTTCCGCCTCGTTCAAGCCGTAGCTGACCACATTGAACCATTTGCCGGACATGTTGACCGGCGAGCCATGCGTCAGGTGACCGCCTTCGGCGAGGCTCATGCCCATGATCGTATCGCCCGGCTTGAGCATCGCGAAAAAGACACCCTGATTCGCCTGCGAGCCGGAGTTCGGCTGCACGTTCGCGGCCTCGGCGCCGAAGATCGCCTTCACGCGCTCGATGGCCAGCCGCTCGACGATGTCGACGTATTCGCAGCCACCGTAATAGCGCTTGCCCGGATAGCCTTCGGCGTATTTGTTGGTGAGCTGCGAGCCCTGGGCGGCCATCACGGCCGGGCTCGTGTAGTTTTCCGATGCGATCAGTTCGATGTGTTCTTCCTGACGGCGGTTTTCCTGTTCGATCGCTTGCCAGATCTCGGGATCGATGGCGGCAATGGTGCTTTGGGCTCTGTCAAACATACGGATTCCGTTGAAGGTTTACAGGTTGGCCGAAATGCGCGGAATGCATACGAACGTACGCTTGCACTGGATGGCGGAGGGGCCGGCACTGGCGTGGCGGAAAATTCGAATGATCGAAGCTCCGTTGCACCCGCGGGGCAACCGCCGCTGCGCAAGCGAACGCGCGCGGTTTTCGGCTGCCCAGGCGAACGGCAAAACGGCACCTTGCGCTTCACGGTGGGTCGCTCCACCTTGACCCCGGAGGGTGCTATCGCCAGTTACGCAAGGGTTGAGCGCGTTAGTGTACTGGCAGCGCAACCAATAGGCAATTGGCCGGCCACAGTGCCAGCACGGCCGCATCGCGGCGGGCTTGCGCGTACCGCTTACCGCGCCAACCCGCCCGCGAAAGGTACCCGGAGCCCTCGGCGCGCGCCCGCCACTCCACCGAAAGCATTTCGAAAGAATTGGAAGCCTTCATACCGCGACCGGGATACGGCGGGTATCATCGGCCCGTTCCGTTTTTCGCCTTCGGTAGTTCTTGCTTATGCCGGCAAGGCCATGAGGCCTGCCGGGTTCGACCAGCCAGGAGCAGCAATGATCGTTTTAGTCACGGGCGCATCCGCCGGCTTCGGCGCCGCCATCGCTCGCAGTTTCGTCAATGGCGGCCACCGCGTGATCGCCACCGCTCGCCGCCTCGATCGCCTGGAGGCGCTCGCCGAGGAGCTTGGACCGGCACTTTTGCCGCTCGAGCTCGACGTGTGCGACCGCGCCGCCGTACAAGCGTTGCCGGGGCGGCTGCCCGAGGCGTTCGCGTCCGTGGACGTGCTCGTCAACAATGCGGGGCTCGCCCTTGGACTGGAACCCGCACAGCGGGCCGATCTCGACGATTGGTCCCGGATGATCGAGACGAACTGCACCGGCCTCGCCGCCGTCACGCATGCTCTGCTGCCAGGAATGGTCGAGCGCAATCGCGGCCATATATTCAACCTCGGCTCGACGGCGGGCAGCTACCCGTATTCGGGCGGCAACGTCTACGGGGCAACGAAGGCTTTCGTGCACCAGTTCAGCCTGAATCTGCGCGCCGACCTCTCGGGTACGGCCGTACGCGTCACCTGCGTGGAGCCGGGGCTCTGCGGCGGCACGGAGTTTTCGAACGTGCGTTTCAAGGGAGACGACACCAAGGCAGCCGGCCTCTACCGCGGTGTAACGCCGCTTTCGCCGCAAGACATCGCCGATTCGATCTACTGGATCGCCACGCTGCCCGCCCACATGAACGTCAATACGATCGAGCTGATGCCGGTGGCGCAATCGTTCGCGGGCTTGTCGATCCATCGTGGCTGAAACCGCTCGGCAACGCCCGCGCTCCGAGCGCGTAGGCATGGCCGGACGACCGTATCCGGTGCCCTGCGTCCCGCGCTCGACATGTAATTTCGAGATGGTCGTACGGGTTCCGGTAAAATGCGCCCATGAATATGCCTAGCAGTCGCCCAGCAACGGGCCGCGGCTTTTTATGGCCGCTGCGCGTGTATTACGAAGATACGGATGCGGGCGGCATCGTCTTTTACGCGAACTACCTTAAGTTCTTCGAGCGCGCGAGAACCGAATGGCTCCGCGCGTGCGGCATCGAACAAGGCCGCCTCGACCGGGAGATCGGGATCGTCTTCGTCGTACGCGGCACGGCGCTCGACTATCGAGCGCCCGCGCGTCTGGACGATCTGCTGACGATCGAGAGCCACATCGAGCGGCTTGGTCGCGCGAGTGTCGATTTCGTGCAACACGCGTGGTGCGACGATCGCCTGCTTGCCACCGGCGAGATTCGCGTCGCCTGCGTCGAGCGCGCCACGTTCAAACCCGCGCCCATTCCACCCGACGTGCTCGCAGCGCTGCGGCGAGGCCCCGGCGTCGTGCACGCCGGAATGTCAACGGCCGATGCATGAACACCGTTGAGAGTTCGTCAGTGGCCTTGTATTGTCCGCATCGTTACCCATTGGAGCCCGGCTGCGCGTGCCGCCGAGCTTTCAGGTTGCCGACTGGGACCGCTTCGGCGGCTTACCGCCCGTGACGGCCGCCCTTCGGATGCAAAAGCAAAATATCTATGAACAACGCACAAGATCTGTCGATTATTTCTCTTGTCCTCAACGCGAGCGTCCTCGCGCAGGCCGTCATGGGGCTCTTGCTGCTGCTGTCCCTGATGTCCTGGACGTTTATCTTCCGCAAGTGGTTTGCCATTCGGCGCGCCCGCGCGCAAACTGAACAGTTCGAACGCGACTTCTGGTCGGGCGGCGATCTGCAAGCGCTCTATCAGAGCGCGGCAAACAACCGCCATACGATCGGCGCGCTCGAGAGAATTTTCGAATCGGGCATGCGTGAATTCTTGAAAGGCAAGGAAAAGCGCCTGAACGATCCCGGCGCAATCCTGGATGGCGCGAGGCGTGCCATGCGCGCAGCGTTTCAGCGTGAAATGGACGCACTCGAAGCCAATCTCGCGTTCTTGGCATCGGTCGGCTCGGTGAGCCCATATATCGGCTTGTTCGGTACCGTATGGGGGATCATGAACGCCTTCCGCGGTCTCGCGAACGTGCAACAGGCAACGCTCGCAAACGTCGCGCCGGGGATCGCCGAGGCGCTGACGGCGACGGCGATCGGCCTTTTCGCCGCTATCCCGGCCGTGGTGGCATACAACCGTTACGCGCACGACATCGATCGCCTCGCGATCCGCTTCGAAACGTTCATCGAAGAATTCTCGAATATCTTGCAGCGCCAGGCGCATTAAGGAGCACGCGATGGCCGGCTCGACCAATCGTTCGTCCATGCGCGGCAGCCGCTCCCGCCGCGCGATGTCTGACATCAACGTCGTCCCTTACATCGACGTGATGCTCGTGCTGCTCGTGATCTTCATGGTCACGGCGCCGCTCGTCGCACCGTCGATCGTCAATCTGCCCACGGTGGGCGGTGCCGCACCGCAACAACAAACACCGCCCGTCGTGGTGAATATCGGCGCGGACGGCAAGATGAGCGTTCGTTACAAGGACGACGCGGGCGCGACGCAACAGGAACAGATGACCCGTGCGGAGCTGACCGGCTTCGTGACCGAGCGCGAAACCTCGCACCCCGATCAGCCGGTGGTCATTGCCGCTGACAAGACGGTCAAGTACGAAGCCGTGATGCAGGTCATGTCGGATTTGAAGGCGCGCGGCGTCAAGCGCGTTGGGCTGCTCGTTAAATCGCAATGAAACCCGGCAAGTCGGATTCTTTCCCCCCGCAACCGCCCCGCGAACGCGGGACGACGCGCGCGTTCACGCTCGCGCTCTTGATGCACGTGTTGCTCGGGTTGTTCCTCTATCACGGCATTCATTGGCAAAACAGCACGCCTGCGGGGGCTGAAGCCGAGTTGTGGACCGATATTCCGCAGCAGCAGACGCCGCCCCCGCCGGCCCCGCCCGTGCGTGTAGCGCCGCCTGCTCCGCCGGTCCCGGACGAGCAGGCCGACATCGCGCTGCAGCAGAAAAAACGCCAGCAGCAGGAAGCCGCCGCGCGAGCGGCGTTGCTCGAGCAGCAGGAACGTCAGCGGCAACTCGCCGAGCAAGAGGCACAGGCGAAACGGCAGCGCGAGCTCCAGCAGCAGGCCGAGCTGGCCGCGCAAAAGGCCGCGGCCGACAAACTCAAAAAGCAGCAGGCAGAGAAGCTTCGCCAGCAGCAATTGGCCGAGCAGCAAAAGCAGGAGCAACAAAAGCAACAGAAGGAAGAGGAACTCAAGCAGCAGCAGCTCGACGCGCAAAAGAAGGCGGAGGCCGAGAAAGCGGCGAAGGCCAAGGCCCTGGCGCAGCAGCAGGCGAAACAAAAACAGCAGCTCGACCAGGAGCGCCGCGCGCGGCTCGCGCAGTTGCAAGGCCTCGCCGGTGAAAGCTCGAGCGGCAACGGGCTCGCCAAGGGCGGCACCGGAACGGGCTCGGGCGGCACAGCCGCCTCGCCCGGATACGCGGACAAAGTGCGCAGGCGCGTGGCGCCGAACGTTCATTGGCCGCCGGACAACTCGCTCGAAACCCTGATCGCCGTGCGTTGCGCGCCGACGGGCACCCTGCTGTCGGCAACGATCCAGCACAGCAGCGGCAACCCGGCATTCGACGACGCCGCACTGCGTGCGGTACGGGAGTCCGATCCAATGCCGCTCGATACCAATGGGCAGGCGCCGGCGAGCTTTTCCATCAAGGTAAGGCCACCGCAATAACGAACGCCGCGGGGTGGCAAAGTCGGTGCGATGGACCGGAAGCGGGAACGAAAGATGCACTCGACGGTCTCTTTGCAGTTGTGACAACTTGTTTTTTGGGATTTCTCGCATGAGTTTGATGACGAAGCTAGGCTTGAAGACATGGGTGGCGTCGTGCCTGATCGCTGCATGTGGTGCCGCGAACGCGGAGCTGACCGTCGTCGTGACGGGCACCGGTTCGGCGCAACTTCCGATCGCAACGGCGAATTTCGCGAATGAAACCAGCGCACCGCAGCAGATCAGCGCGATCGTGCGCGAGGATCTGAAACGCAGCGGCAAGTTCACGAATATCGATGCGGGCAGCGCCCCCGTCTCCGAGACCGATTCGGTCGATCTTGGCGGTTGGAAGGCAAAAGGCGCCGATGCGTTCGTCGCGGGCAGCGTGACGCGCGCCGCGAACGGCACGTATGAAGTGCGTTTCAAGCTGTACGACACGGCCAAGCAGCAAAACCTCGGCGGCCTGTCGCTGACCACCCCGGAAAGCGGTCTGCGCATGACTGCGCACAAGATCGCCGATTACATCTATCAGAAGCTGCTCGGCACGCGCGGCGTCTTTGCGACGCGGCTTTCCTATGTCGTCAAGAGCGGCAACCGCTACTTGTTGCAGGTCTCGGATTCCGACGGTCAAGACGTGCATGTCGCGCTGTCGAGCCCTGAACCGATCATCTCGCCGGCGTGGTCGCCTGACGGCACGAAGGTGGCCTACGTATCGTTCGAAAAGCGCAAGCCGATCGTGTATGTCCACGATTTGCCGACGGGCAGGCGCGTCATCATCTCGGACCAGAAGGGCAACAACAGTGCGCCCGCGTGGTCGCCGGACGGCCGCACGCTGGCGGTCGCGCTCTCGCGAACCGGCAACACGCAGATCTTCGCAGTCAACGCGGACGGCAGCGGCTTGCGGCGCCTTTCGCAGAGCGGCTCGATCGATACCGAACCGGCCTACTCGCCCGATGGGCAATGGATCTACTTCACGAGCGACCGAGGCGGCCAGCCGCAGATCTACCGGATGCCCGCGCAAGGCGAGCAAGCGGGCGCGGCGCAGCGCGTGACTTTTACGGGTAGTTACAACACAAGCCCGCGTGTGAGTCCGGACGGCAAGCAACTCGCGTATATTTCGCGCGTCGGCGGTGCATTCAAGCTCTACGTGCAGGATTTGCAAAGCGGCGTGGCAACGGCGCTTACCGATACGACACATGACGAATCGCCGAGCTTCGCGGCGAACGGTCAGTACATCCTTTACGCCACTCAGGTGAACGGCCGTGGCGTGCTGGCCGCAGTTTCGACGGACGGTCGGACGCGGCAAATCCTGTCCGTTCCGGGCGGCAGCGTACGCGAGCCGTCCTGGGGTCCGTTTATGCAATGACACACAAGGAGAGTAAGAAATGATGTCGAAACTTCGTATGGTGTTTGCAGCGTTGCTCGTGGGCGCGTTGGCAGCCTGCCATTCGGGTGTGAAGCTCAATGACAAGGGAGCCAATGGCACGGTCGGTCAACAGCCGAATCCGAACGCAGTGGCGCCCGTCACCGTCGACGAGCTCAACAATCCGAACAGCCCGCTCGCCAAACGTAGCGTGTACTTCGACTTCGACAGCTATTCGGTCAAGGACGAATATCAATCGCTGCTGCAGGCCCATGCGCAATACATGAAGAGCCACCCGGACCGCCACATTCTGATTCAGGGCAACACTGACGAGCGCGGCACGAGCGAATACAACCTCGCGCTGGGTCAAAAGCGTGCCGAAGCCGTGCGCAGCGCGCTGCGCACGCTCGGCGTGCCCGATTCGCAAATGGAAGCCGTGAGCCTGGGCAAGGAAAAGCCCTTGGCTAGCGGTCATGACGAGGCGTCGTGGGCGCAAAACCGCCGCGCGGACATCCTCTATCAATAACCGTAACAGGCGACGTATATGAAGCACCGTTTTTCCTGGCTGCGCGGCGTCGCAGCCGTCGGCATGGCTGCCTCGGCGCTTGTCGCGCTGCCTGCTCACGCCGGCATATTCGACGACGACCAGGCTCGTCAGGCGATTCTCGACTTGCGCAGCAAGACCGATAATCTCTCGAGCCAGTTGTCGGCGGCCCAGCGGGCGCTCCTCGACCAGTCCAATCGCATCGATCAGCTCAATCAGCAGGTCGCGACGTTGCGCGGGCAAAACGAGGACATGGCCAACCAGCTGACCACCCTGCAAAAGCAGCAAAAGGATTACTACACCGATCTCGACGGTCGGCTCAAGAAGTTCGAGCCGCAGCAGCAGACTGTCGATGGTGTGCAGGGCACGGTGGAGCCGGGCGAAACGGATGCTTTCAACAAGGCGTCGCAAGAATTCCGGGCGGGCGACTTCAAGACGGCCGCGGCATCGTTTCGCGATTTCATCGCGAAGTACCCGCAAAGCCCCTATCAGCCGACGGCGCAGTACTGGCTCGGCAATGCGCTTTATGCGCAGCGGGACTACAAAGGTTCGACCGCGGTCTGGCAAAACATCGTCAAGAACTACCCGCAGCATCCGCGCGCGCCCGAGGCGTTGCTGGCAATCGCGAACAATCAGCTGGAACAAGGTCAGAAGGCGCAGGCCCGAAAGACGTTGCAGCAGATCGTGTCGCAGTATGCCGGCTCGGAAGTCGCGCAATCGGCGCAGACCAAGCTGGGGCAGATCAAGTAAGGAGGCGGGTCGGGCGGCACGGCAAGACGGCGCGAGCCCAAGCTTGACGATCCGCCCTCCCCCCTCTATAATTTTTCGTCTTTCGGGTCGTTAGCTCAGCTGGTAGAGCAGCGGACTTTTAATCCGTTGGTCACTGGTTCGAATCCAGTACGGCCTACCAAGAAAATCAAAGGGCTGCGCGTTGCGCGGCCCTTTCCGCATCTGAGCCATCGGCAACCGCCAAACGTCCGGCCCCGGCTACTGACTCGAACGGCGAGCGATTCGCCACACGACCGAGCCTCCCCATACGATCAACGCGGCGACAACGAAGCTGGCAACCAACAAAACGCCAGCAACGACATCCTCGTGGCCCTCGACTCCCACCGCGCCGAACATGCGAAACAGCGGATCGAGTACAGCGTAGCCCCGTTCACTGTGTAGCCACCCGGGGATAGCACCGATTCGCGTTAGAGCGAGAAACACCGGCAGCGTTAGCACGACGGCCAGCAGCGCGCTCAGCAATCGCCTCATCGCACCTCCACCGTTCCTTAGTACTTGATGTTCGTGCCCGGAATCACGTTCGTCTCTTGCGCCAGGAGGAATTGGCGCAGCTTGCGTTAAGCGCAAAAACGCAACTGGCTGGCATGACGCGGCCCTCTTTTGTCTTATGAATTATAGGGGACGGCGCCGACTGCGCTCCGAGTCCGACCCAGTCTGTCGTCAGGGACGGCGAGTAAGCACGGCAGCCTCCCACCAGCGTTTTCGCAGCGGCTGCCCCTGCTTCGCAGCTGCGGGGTAAGGGAATCACGAAGAATGTGACGATGCGCCTACCGAAACATCAGCGAGGGTATCGATCATGTCCATGTCCACTCCTCCGGTTGGAGGTCCGCCGCCCGCCAGCGACAACGGCAATGTCGACAACGCGGAGCAGACCAGCGACGCCAAGGAAGGCGAACCTACTGCAGCCCCAGAAGCATCCGGCACGGTAGGCGGTCTTCCCAAGCGCAGCCCGTTCGCCTCGGGCGCCCAGCATGCACACACGCGCCAATTCAATTCCACGGCTCCAAGTTTGGAACCCACCTCGACGGCCGTACCGCGCACAGATCGCCCGCCACTGAGCCGGCCAGCACCGCGAGATCTACGCGCGGCCTTCGGGCGCAAACCACCGGAATCACCGGCCGACGAGGCGACGACACCCGACCCGACGGAAACGTAGGCACCGAAGCAAACAGATGCGGTAACAACGAACCGCAGCGTTGGCATACAGGCCCCGCTCCCGTTAGCGCCCAATTCAACCGGGGCCAAACCGCGCCTACCGCCTACCGCCGTCGGCCCGCAGCCATGAGCTGCTTGCCCATCATCCCCTGCGAATCGTCGGAAACGACAAACACCGCAACGCCACGGATATCGTCAGGCCGGCCGGTACGTCCCAGCGGCGTCCGGCTGGCCGCGTGAGCCTCCCTATCCGATCGACGACACCCGCTCCGGGTGCCTTCGTCACGACAACGCCCGAAAGAGCCGAATTGGCCAGCACGCAAAATTGCGGATCGACCATTCGAAGCTGCATGTTTAAAAAAATTCACCGACAACGAAAGTGTTTGATTTTCGCTTCATTGCATTCCGCCATTGATAGCATTGTCGTCTGAGTTGCCGGACCACTCGGACAAGTCCGCGAACTGGCTTTTGCGATCCGAACAGAGGCCAGCGTCAGAAACTCCTTTCCATAAGCGTTGAAACGCGCGCGCACGCCCCCGCGACGGTTCGTCACGCATGTGGCGTTCGACGGCATCAGCGCTCGCCTATTTCTCGAAAACTGCCACCATGAAAATCGATACCTGGATTACCTGTTTTCTCGCCTCCTGGATCTTCTCGCTATCCCCGGGTTCGGGTTCCGTGTTTTCAATGACCAACGGACTGAATTATGGATTCAAGCGTGGATACTTCGGCGTCGTCGGTCTGGTACTCGGCCTCTGGTCGGTATTTTTCGCGGTAGTGGTTGGACTCGGTGCGGTGATTCAGGCCTCGCCGATAACGTTTAATATCATCAAGTGGGCTGGCGTAGCCTACCTCTTTCACCTCGGATTCGGCCAGTGGCGCGCCAAGGGCGCGCCGATCCATGTTTCGCGCTCCGACACGGCCAAGATCGGCGTCCTCAAGCTCATCGGCAAAGGCATCGCACTGAACTCGGTGAACCCGAAGGGTTACCTCTTCATGCTGGCGGTCATTCCGCAGTTCATCGACTCGAACGCCCCGCTGACATCGCAGTACATCGCTATCGCCCTGACCTTCGCGTTCACCGACCTCGTGGTGATGGCCGGCTATACGGGCCTTGCCTCGAAAGCACTCGTCTATCTGAAAACAGAGAAGCACATCGCAATGCTGAACAAGACCTTCGGTTCGTTGTTCATGCTGGCGGCGATCGTGCTGGCGACGTTCCAGCGCGTCGTCCACTGAGCCATGAACCAGTCCATGAACCGTGATCCCGGTCAGCATACGTCCGACCTGTCAGGAGGGCCTGCGGTGCACGAACTGGTACGCCGGAGCTGCGCACGATACGCCGATCGGGTCGCCATCGAGGAACTCGGGCAGGCCGTCCGTTACGCCGAGCTGGCGCAACGGATCGAAGCGATGCGCTTGCGCTTGGCTCAGATCGTCGCGCCCGGCAGCGTCGTCGCCGTCGTGGGTCATCGGAGCGTCGAGACCATCGTGGCGGCTTTAGCCGTCTGGTCGCTTGGCTGCGTGCTGATGAACGTGGACGACGGCTTGCCGGAGGAACGCCAACACCTGATGTTCCGCAGCGTCCCGCCTGCCGCAACGCTGCGCTGCGGCGCGACGACGCAAGTCGAACTGGCCCAGGCGTCACCGGCCCGCTTCGCGCCCGTCGACATCGACCACGCCTACATCGCGTTCACCTCGGGATCGACCGGGCGCCCCAAGGCGATCCTGGGCAGTCACCAGGGTATGTCTCACTTCGTGCAGTGGCAAAGCCGCGAGTTCGGCATCGGCCCGCACGACCGCTTCGCACATCTGACCAACCTGTCATTCGATGTCTGGCTACGAGACGCCTTTACGCCGCTAGCCAGCGGCGCAACTTTATGCGTTCCCGACTATCGCCATCTCGGCGCGCGCGATCTCTTCGATTTTCTCGAGGCGCACGCCATCACCGCCATGCACGTCGTACCATCGGTCGCCAATCACTGGATCAACAGCGCGCCCGCGCGCCCGGCCATCGCCACGATGCGGCTGGCGTTCTTTGCCGGCGAACCGCTGGAGGGCGTGCTCGTGCGGCGATGGCAAGCGCGCTTTCCATCGTGCGAAGTGATCAACCTCTACGGCCCCACGGAAACCACGCTCGCAAAGCATTTCAAACGCGTGCCTTCACAACCGCTCGATGGCGTTCAGCCCGTGGGCCATCCGATTCCCGGATCGACAACGCATATCCTCGATGAGCAGTTGCGCCCCTGCGCCGAGGGCGTCGTGGGCGAAATCTGCATCGAGACGCGCTGGCGTTCGCACGGGTATCTAGATGAGGCGGGCCTGCGCGCGCCGTTCGTGGCCTTTCAGCCACCAGATGGCCCGACCCGCAGCGTCTATCGCACTGGCGATCTCGGCCTGCGCAGCGCCAGTGGTGAAATCGAAATCCGCGGCCGTCTCGACGATCAAGTCAAGATCAATGGCGTGCGCATCGAACTGCTGGAAGTGAAGTCCGCAATCGCCTCGTTTGCGGGCGTTCGCGACGTCTTTGTCTGCGCGACGGGGGCAGGCTACCAACGTAGCCTCGTGGCTGTCATCGAGGCTGCGCGGGACATCGGCGCGCCGCTGTCGGTGCATCTTCGCCGACTCCTGCCAGCCGCGATGGTGCCCTCGCGGATCCTGACGCTCCCCGCGTTGCCCCGATTGCCCAACGGCAAACTCGACAGAACCGAGTTGTCCCGTCTCGCCGCGGCAAGCCCTCCGGCGACCCTGCCGACGGCGGCGTCGCTTCGCTTGGGCGGCGCGACGGCGACGGAGCGGCTCGAGTCGCTATGGAGAGCCGTGCTGCGATCCGACTCGGTCGATCCGCATCGCAACTTCTTCGAGTCGGGCGGCACATCGTTGACGATCGTCGAATTGCACGCCCGCCTCGAGGAGACGTTTCGGATTCGGCTTCCGATCGTGCGGCTCTTCGAGCACGTCACACTCGCCTCGCAAGCCGCGATGCTGGCTGGCGACGCGGGCTCCGGTAGGGCCGCGGCGCCACGAGCGCCTACCGCATCGCACGGCGTGCGCACGCGCATCCTGGACGCGCGACGTCGCAGCCCCCGACCAACGCAATCTCACTGGAGCGAGCGTCAGAACCCGGACGCTCAGGCTTGAACCATGACCCTCACTGACTGCGAATATGACGACAACGCCATCGCCATCGTAGCGATGGAATGCCGTGTTCCCGGTGCCGACAATGTCGACAAGCTCTGGGAACTCCTGCTGGAAAATCACTGCACGATTCAGGATCTGAGCGACGATCAACTCGCCGACGCCGGCGTGCCGCCAGCGTTGCGATCGCACCCAGACTACGTCAAGCGCGCCGCAATTTTGGAGAACGTCGACAAGTTCGATGCCGCCTACTTCGACATGAGCGCTCGCGAGGCCGACGTGGTCGATGTGCAGCAACGGATGATGCTGGAAGCCGCGGTGACGCTGCTCAACCGCGGCAACATCGATCCCGCCCGTGGCGGACGGCGCATTGGCGTATTTGCGGGCTCGAGCTTCAGTTCTTACCTGTTCGGCGTGCTGGAGCAGCCGGAACTCGTCGACGCGCTGGGCGAAATGCTGGTCCGCCACGGCAACGACAAGGATTTTCTGGCAAATCGGATCTCATACCAGCTGAATCTGCAAGGCCCGAGCGTCAACGTCCAGACCTCCTGCTCGACCGGCCTGGTGGCGGTCCACAGCGCTGTGCAGAGCCTCTTGCTGGGCGAATGCGACCTGGCGATCGCGGGCGCGGTCCACATCCGCCTGCCTCAGCAGGCCGGCTACAAGTACCAGGCCGACGGCGTGCTTTCGCCCGATGGCGTTTGCCGTCCATTCGATGCCGACGCTCGCGGCACCGTCTTTACCAATGGCCTCGGCCTCATTTTGTTGAAGCGCGTGCGCGACGCCGTCGAAGACGGCGACGACATCGTGGCCGTAATCGCCGGATCGGCTATCAATAACGACGGGTCGAAAAAGGTGGGATTCACTGCGCCCAGCGTGAGCGGCCAGAGCGAAGTGCTAGCCGAAGCACTGGCGGTGGCGGGCGTATCGCCGGGCGACATGCAGTTCATCGAGGCGCACGGCACTGGGACTTTGCTAGGCGACCCCATCGAACTCGAGGCTGTTCGCCAAGCTTACGGGACCGAGGGCAAACCATGCGCGATCGGCTCGCTGAAAGGCCATTTTGGCCATTTCAACATTGCGGCAGGAATTATCGGTCTCATCAAGACTGCCCTCGTGCTCAAGAACGGCATCGTGCCCGCGACTCTGAATCTGCAGCGCGTGAATCCGCAACTGGGACTGGACGGATCGCGCTTTTTTATTGCGGACCGTCAGATCGAACTCGACATGAGCCGGCCCCGCTACGCGGCGGTGAGCGCCTTCGGCATGGGCGGAACCAACTCCCACCTCGTGCTGCGCAGCGCGCCCAATGTGCCACGCATTGCGCCGACTACCGCCGCCCGTGCGCAGTTGTTGACGTTCTCCGCCCGATCGGACGAGGCACTCGAGCGTATGGCCTCGCTCCTTGCCGATCAGTTCGAGGCAGCGCCCGAGACACCGCTGGCAGACGCGGCGTATACGCTCCGGCTGGCTCGCACGCAACTGCCCGTGCGAGCTGCCGTGGTCGCTCGACACGCGCCGGAGGCGGCCGCGCGATTGCGCTCGCACGACTTCCCGCGTAGCCGCCATTCCAGGCCGCCTTCGTTGGCGTTCGTGTTCGGAGGACAGGGTACGCAACGGCTCGGCATGGGCAGGGGCCTGGCTGCGGAGTGGCCCGCGTATCGGGAGCATCTGGAGCACGCCGTGCATGCGCTCGATCCGGCCGGCGAAACGTGCCTGCGAGCCTGCCTGTGGCAGGCCACGTCCGACGCTGACCTGCTGCCTACCGACGTGGCCCAGCCGCTCATCTTTGCTGTCGAGTACGCACTCGCGCAAACCTTGATCGATAGCGGTGTGCGGCCCGGCTACCTCATGGGGCACAGTCTGGGCGAAGTGGTCGCCGCCTCGGTCAGCGGCGTCTTCGATCTGGAAACAGCCGGCGCCATCGTAGCGACGCGCGCGCGCCTCATGGCAGCTTGCCACGCTGGCGCGATGCTCAGCGTCGAACACCCGGAACCGTTCCAGTCGATGCTCGATGCTGGTCTACTCGCGCTGGCGGCGCACAATTCGCCGCGACAATACGTGCTGTCGGGGTCGATCGAGACCGTCGAGGAGGCCGAGGCGACGGCGCAGGCATGTGGTCTCGCCTATCAGCGGCTCAAAACGTCGCATGCATTTCACTCGCCCATGATGGCACCCGCTGCGCGGATGTTCCGCGATCATCTGCGCGACGTGGACTTCGGCACGGCGCGCACGCCCATCGTCTCCAACGTTACCGGCCGACTGCTGACCGAATACGAGTACCGCAACCCCTCGTATTGGTCCGACCATCTAGTTCGCACGGTTCAGTTCGCAGCGTCGGTCGGTACGCTCGCCGATCTCGGCGTGCGTCATTTCATCGAAATCGGCCACGGCCATGCGATGGGCAATCTGCTTCGCGGCAACCTGCGAGAAAGCGCGGCCCAAGAAGCCGTGATCGTGCCCGCGATGGCCAGCGTGGATCATGAATACACGCATTTCCTGGAGGCGGTCGCGCTAGGCTGGACGCTCGCGCCGGAAGTCGGCATCGACGCCCATATCGATGGCCGGCGCAAGATCTCCCTGCCGGTCTATCCGTTTGCACGCGACACCCATTGGGTGCCCCCCGTGATCGGTTTCCAGCCACGCCGCCCAGCCCCGTCGATCGAACCGGAGCCGGTCAGCCGGTCTTGCGCCCTGGCCTCCGAGGCGAGTTCCGCCACAACCGTTGGCGCCGATGCAAACGGCGAGCCGTCTGCCAATCAAATGGTCGACGCCGGTGAGTCCAACCCCGTGGAAGGACCGGTCGCCGACATCTATCGGACGTTCCTCGGCGGCACGGAACTCAGTACGGCACCGAGCTTCTTCGAGCTCGGCGGCAACTCCTTGTTGGCTATCCAACTGGTCAATCGGCTCCGGGAAACGTTCCAAGTGGAAATTCCCTTGCGACGCTTCTATGAGCACAGCTCTATCGCCGCTATCTCGCGCGAGATAGCCCGCCAATTGCTCGAGGAGCCGGCCAGTGTCTGAATCCGCTTCGCTGTCCCGCGATCAAGTGGCTCGCCTGACCGCCAGGCTCGAGCGCGTGGGGGCCGTTTCGGCCAGCGGCGAGATCGAGGCCCCCGCGCACGCAGCCCTGCCCGAGCTCGGCATTATTTTCTTTTCCGGACTCACGCGCGGACTCGAGCCTTACGAGCTGCTACTGGATGTGGCCCGCTACGCGGACGAAGCGGGCTTCCATGCGGTCTGGACCCCGGAGCGGCATTTCACCGAGGTCGGCGGGGCCTATCCGAATCCCGCGCTGCTCGCGGCGGCACTGGCTACGGTGACACATCGCGTGCGCCTGCGCGCCGGCAGCATCAACCTGCCGCTGCATGATCCGCTACGCGTGGCAGAGGAGTGGGCTGTCGTCGACCAGCTGTCGAACGGGCGCGTCGACATCGCAATCGCGCCCGGTTGGCACGTGCGAGATTTCGTGCTCAAGCCTGAAAACTTCCAAAACAAATTCGATATCCTGAACGACTATCGAGAGCTGCTACGCACGGCATGGCGAGGTCAATCCATCGAGCGCCTCGATGCATTCGGCCAGTCTCATGCGATAGTCACTTATCCACGGCCGATCCAGCCGGAGTTGCCGATTTGGCTCACCACATCGCAGCGAGAGCAAGCGTGGGAGTTCGCTGGCCGCAGCGGCTTCAACGTGCTGACTGCGCTGATCAATTTCGGCCCCAAAGATCTGGAGCGCCGCATCGGCATCTATCGTGCGGCCCGTCGCGCCGCGGGATGGGACCCGGGCGCGGGCATCGTTTCGTTGATGCTGCACACCTACGTCGATACGGATGCGCCTCGCGCCATCGAGCGAGTCCGCCCCGCGTTGACCGAGTACCTGAAGTCGTTCGTTTCGCAGCATCAGAGCGCCGATCAGGCCGATGCCAGCGAGAAGGTGCGCACGCTTCGGAGCCTGGGCAACGATCGCGACGACTTCATCGAGATGGTCTTCTCGCGTTACGTCGACACGAGTTCATTGATCGGCGATCTGCAAGAAGTGCAAACACGGCTCGAAGCCTTCCGCCGTATTGGCGTCGACGAGGTGGCGTGCCTCGTCGACTTCGGCCTGGACAAAACCCAAGTGCTCGACAGCCTGCGCCTGCTGTCCCGACTGCTCGAACATCGAAAGAAATGAAGCTCTTTGCATTTCAGGGGCTGCGGCCTCAAATCCATCCCGATGCCTATGTGTTCGAAGACGCTATCATCATCGGCGATGTCCACATCGGTCCAGGTGCGAGCATCTGGCCGGGCGTCACTATCCGTGGCGACAAGGCCCGCATCGCCATCGGCGCGAACAGCAATATCCAGGAGCATGCGATGCTCCATGCCGACCCGGGCTATGCGCTCACCCTCGAAGAAAACGTGACGATCGGACATGGCGTGATGCTGCACGGCTGCCACGTCGGAGCACACTCAGTGATTGGCATCGGTGCGATTTTGCTGAACGGGTCGCAGGTCGGTTCATGCAGTCTCGTCACCGCGGGTTCGCAACTGGGCGCCGGTCCCCGGTTTGCGGACAACAGCCTGATTTCGGGGAATCCGGCTCGCGTACTGATGACGCTCGGTGCCAGTGAGATCGAAGGGCTGCGCGAGACCGCGAGAGAATATAAGGCACTGGCCGACGCTTACCGCAGCGAGCTGCATCGCTTGCAGCCCGACGAGATCGCTGCCGGCTTGGGCGCGCCGGCGCTATGGGCCGACGCAAGTGCATAACGGCATGCGGGATCGCCCACTCGTGCGTGTGAGCGCGAATGCACACGATAGCGGACGATCACGCCTCCTTGTCTGCTTCCATCACGCCGGCGCCGGCGCATCGACCTTCGCGGGTTGGCCGGTCGAAGCCGAACTTCACGCGGATTTCGCCCGCGTGCAGTTGAAGGGACGGGAAGACCGCTATGCGGAGCCGCTCGACGATTCCTTGCCGGCTCTCTCGGAGGAAATCGCGTCCGCCCTCGATCGCACCGGACATCGGGATCTTATTCTCTTCGGGCATAGCATGGGCGGCACCGTCGCGTGGTGGGTGGCGGCCGCGCTCTGGCGGCGCCACGGCCGACGTTGCCGATTGATCGTTTCCGCTCAAGCGCCCGGCCTGCCGGCGGCGATCCCGACCTGGCGTCGGGGCGACCTTTGCGCCTGGTATGCGGAGCTCGGCGAGCCGTTGCCAGCCACATTGGACGGTCCGGAGATGCAGGCCATCCTGAGTGCGACATTGGACGCCGACATCGCATGGATGCGGCGCGAATTCGCGCACCCGCTTCCGGGACCGCTACCTCTGACGGTGGACGGCCTCGTTTGGGAATCGGACAAGCTGGTGCGCGCGCAGGACATGCTGCGCTGGCAGGCAGCGATCACGGGACAATTCACGCTTCACCGGCTCCCCGGCGGGCACCTTGAACTGTGCGCGCGGCCAGCGGCCGCCCTCGCCTTGCTACGCCGACTTCTCGACGAGGAATGACGATATGTGCTCCCTCCCAACGCTTGAGCGCTTGCGCCTGCGCGGCGAGATCCGCATCGGCTTTCAGCGGCATACCCCGCCGTTTTCGTATGCGACTCCGCAGCAATGGCCGATCGGTTATTCCGTGGCACTGGCCACCGAGGTGACCGGCGCGCTTGCCGCCCGGTTGGGCACAACGTTGCGCATGCTGCCCGTCGAGGTCACGTCGGCTACGCGGACTGATCGCCTGATCAGCGGAGATATCGACATCGAGTGCGGCTCCACCACGATTACCGAAGAGCGCCAACGCCACGTCGCGTTCAGCCGTCCCATCTTCCATACCGCGCACCGCATCGCGCTGAAGGCCGAGCGTTCGGTCTCGAGCCAGCGCACGATTCGTATCACGGGTATCACCGGTTCGACCAGCCATCGCGCATTGCTCGATGCAAGCGTAGCCGGATGCACGCCGCACTTCGTTGGCCACCCGAGCATCGGCGAAGCATTCTCCGCGTTTCTGGAAGACGGCGAGATCGACGGTATCGTGGCGGACGAGGTCATCCTGGCCGGTCTCGTTCTGCGCTCTCCTCAGGGCGGACTCACGTTCACCAAGGCGCGCCTCGGCAGCGAGCACTACGGCTTCATGATGCGGCACGCCGATCGCGCGTTCCATGAGGCAATGAACCATGCACTGGGCGCCGTGCTGCAAGCGCCGGACTTCGTCAGTCGCCACGCTCGCTGGTTCGATCGTCCACTGCCGGGTCTCGGATTCAGCCTGGGCCTCGACTTCGAGCATCAACTGGCTCGCCTGACCCGCGCGGGTCCGGAATCGGCCGCCGGACAGCAACGGATACCTCCCAACCGTCATCCTCGAGGAAGTACATGAAAGTAGGCATTCTCGGCTTCGGCAATGTTGCGGCCGCCACCATTGAAAGCTTCCTGGCCAACCAGGATCTCATTCTTGCCAAGGCGCGCGTGCCCATCGAGCTCGTCCGTATCGCCACCCGCACGCCATCGCGGGCGCACGGCCGCGCACCGGTGGGCTGTCAGATCGGCAACGATCCGCACGCTCTCGTCGACGACCCGCAACTGGACGTGGTGATCGAATTGACCGGCAACGTGCCCCTCGGACGTGAGCTGGTGTTGCGCGCGCTCGAGCAGGGCAAACATGTCATCACTGCCAACAAGGCGCTGCTGGCCCGCGACGGCGCTCAGATCATGGCCTGCGCCGCGCGCGCCGGGCGACGGGTACTGTTTGAAGGCGCTGTAGCGGTTTCGATACCCATCATCAAGACGCTTCGCGAGGCGGCGGCGGCAAACCGAATTGCGTCCGTGGTAGGCATCCTCAACGGCACGTCCAATTACGTGCTCTCGCAAATGAGCGAACACGGTGCCGATTTCTCCACGGCACTAGCCGAAGCGCAACGCCGAGGTTATGCGGAAGCCGATCCCACGCTCGACATCAACGGAGAAGATGCGGCGCACAAGATCACGCTGCTTGCGTCCCTGGCGTTTGGCGTACCCATCGACTTCGAGCAGGTCCGTTTCAAGGGAATCTCGGACATCGAGCGCGAAGACATCGAATTCGCGAAGCGACTGGGGCATCAAGTGAAGCTCATCGCACAGGCAAAGCGTGTCGGCGGCGGCCTGGTAATCGGCGTGCAGCCTACTCTGGTGCCGAACCGCTCGATGCTGGCCATGGTGGGTAGCTCGATGAATGGCATCGCGTTACAGGGCGACCTGCTCGGGTCGGCCTTCCTGTATGGATCGGGCGCAGGCGGCAAAGAGACGTCGAGCGCCGTGCTCGCCGATCTGCTGGAGTTGGCCAATGGCAGCGAGTCCAACTCCGCCACCGGGGCCTACAACATGGGCTTTCGCGATGCCGCGCCTACGGACGCGATAGCCGAGGGTAGGCCGGAATCCATGGATGCGTTTTACATTCGGCTGCGCCTCGACGACCGCGCGGGTACGCTAGCCGAAGTGAGCCGCGTGCTGGCAACGGCGGGCATCTCGGCGCATTCGCTGCTTCAAGACGCTGCGCAAGGCTCGCTGACGGATCTGGTCGTCATCACCCACCCCGTCTCCGAGGAACGGCTGCGCCATACCCTGCCTCAACTCCGGCACGCCGCCGGCCGCGATCACTCCGTGGTTGTGCTTCCCGTCTTGGAGGACTGCGGATGTTGACCGAAGGATTCTGCAGCCCCCAAAGGGCTGTTGCGAGACTGCGACGGGCTCGACCTGGATCATGATTCTCCTCGTTTGCGGCAGCCCGCGCCCGCAAGGGCAGACGAGTCAAGCGTTGCGTCTGCTCGAAGCGCGATTCCAGCAGTCCGGTCACTTGACACAGCGCGTGTGCGTCGGCACGTTCGATCTGCCGATTTATGGACTCGGCAACGGCGGGGCTGCCGGTGTGCGCGCATGGCGCCAAGCGGTCGACTCCGCCAGCGCGCTGGCAATCGGAAGCCCCGAATATCACGGCAGTTTCAGTGCAGGGCTGAAGAATCTTCTCGATCACCTCGATAGCGCTCTCGTCGCAGGTAAGCCGGCCGCACTGGTTGCGGCCTCGGGCAGCCCCCGCGGCGGCATGGCCACCCTGGCCGCCATGCGCCATGTGCTGCGCTCGCTACACGTACCGGCCATCGTGGAGCAGTTGGCCGTCTGCCCTCAGGACAGGGATGCGAGCAGCGGCCGCTGGTCGAACGAGTTGCTCATGCAAGCGGATTGTGTCGCTGCCGGTCTGCTGCGGCAGGCCGGACACGCGTGATAGTATTGCGCCGCCAGTCATCCGAAGCGAGGAAGTTCAGGTGAGCCCAGAGCGTAATCTCGCGGTCCTGCTGCGCGACATGGCCCCCATGCTGACGTCGCCGCATTATGTCTTTTGCGCTTTCCAGGATCATCGCCTGCCCGATGGAGTCGAGGCGATCTGTCAGTTCCGCGAGGCCGAAGGCCTCACCGCGATCGTCGAAAAGACGTTAGCCGAATCGCTCGGTTTGTCCTGGTCCTTCGAATCGCGATTGATCACGCTTGAGATCCACTCGGATCTCGCCGCCGTGGGCTTTCTCGCCGCGATTTGCACAGCGCTGGCACGCGCCGGAATACCCTGCAATGCCGTATCGGCCTACTATCACGATCATCTCTTCGTTCCGGTGGATCGGGCTGTAAAAGCGCTGGAAGTGCTGCGTTCCCTGAACACCCCTCCTTCATTTCCCCCCAGCCTTGCGGCCGACGACTGACGCGCAGGGCCGCCCCCTTGCCGAGCGTTGTCGGCATGGCGCGACGGCTGGCCGCGATCAGCCAGACTGTCGGCCCGCGAAAATTTCTAAACCAGGGTTTGCGCCAGGAACGCCCAGATAGAATGCCGCGCTGCAGGTCATGCCGGCACGACTCGATCGCGCCGCGGCCTTCGATGCATTCTTTCTGCTCAACGGCGTTGCGATGACTTCTCAGACGGTAGGCCCGGCTTTCGTATCGGCGGATGTCACGCTGGTTCACAAAGAGTTCGCGGAACGCGACTTGAACGCGATGGCTCGGGGCGATATCGACCCGGCGCGGCCTGCGTTCGACATCGCATTCGACTGGGCACTGATTCTCCTCGCGACGTCAGCCCTTTTCCGCTTCGGCGCGGCCGTAGCGTTGCCCGCGTTCCTGGTGATTGCGAACCGACAACGCGCGCTCGGTAATCTGCTACATGAAGGGGGGCATCGAAATCTCTATCGCGCGCCCCGATGCAACGACTTCGTGGCCAGGGTCTTCCTTGCGCCGGCGTTGTTGATCGACCTGGAACGCTACCGCGCTACGCATGCCCGTCACCACGCGATGCTGGGCATGCCAGCGTACGATCCCGATTACATTGGGCCCGGCATGGAGCGCTTTCCCGATTGGTGGGGAACCTACTGCCGGCTGCTCTTTTCCTGGAGAAGCTGGCTCGCCTCCTTATTCGGTCACGTGATCGATCACCATGTCAGCGTAATGCGGCGCCTTATGTTGTTGGCATGGTGGATAGCGGTATGGGGCTCGCTCGCGTCGATCGCCGGAGCGCGGTACGCCGAGGTATTCGTCGTGTCATGGTATCTAGCCAAAGCGACGGGCTTTCACGCCATCACGGTGCTGCGCGAAATGTGCGATCACTATGGCCTGCATCCGGGGGGTATCTACTCGTTTACGCGGGACATCGTTGTTCGTCGCCGCTGGCGCTGGCTCGTTCACCCGCACAACAACGGCTATCATCTCACGCACCATCTGATGCCCTCAGTGCCGTATTACCGGCTGCCCGCTGCGTGGAAGGCCGTTTCGCAGTTGCCGAGCTACCGTTCGCGAAGCATCGTATGCACGGCGTATTTGTGGGGACGCGGCGCCGTTGTGCGCTGCTTGAACAATGCGGGGCCAGACAATGCGCGATGAACGTCTGGGGCCGCTGCAAGTTGCGGCATTGCTGGTTTCGGCGAGCTATGGCATCGGCTTCCTGTTCGGCTCGGGCGAGCTCGCGGTGTCGTATGGCATGGCAGGCTGCCTCTATCCATGGCTCACCGCACTAGGCATGCTGCTTCTCGCGGTGCTGGCCGGCCGCGTCTGGCAGTTGGGCATGCCGCTATGGGATGTCTTCGGACGATCCTATGGCCCCGCCGTCAAGCGGTATGTCGCCTTGCTCTCGATGATCTGGATGACGGGCGTCCTCGCCGCGCAAATCCAGGGTGCCGCAACGACGCTCGCGCTGGCGGGCGTCTCCCGCCCACTGTCCTTGCCAATCGTGCTGACGCTAATCGTCATCGCGGCGCACCTGCGCCTCGGATTGGCATCGAAGGTATTTTCGTTGTGCCTGCTGGCGAGCAGCATCGTGCTGCTCGTGGCCGTCATCGACCTGCGCGGAATCGACACATATCTGCATGCGCTCCCGCGCTTCGCCGTCGACTTACCTCGAGTCGGCAGCGCACAGGTCGCAACCATGACGATCGCGGTCGTCTTTCTCGTCCTGACGGGCGCCGACTACCAGCAATTCATCATCGCGGCATCTCATCGCGCCGGTGCGCGGCTCGGGTGTGCGCTCGCCGCCGTCGTGCTAATGATCGTAGGTGCGTTGCCCGCGGCTGCGGTCCTTTCCGCCGTGCACGCAGGTCTCATCGCGCACGCGGACAACGCGAAAGAAGCGATTCCGCTGCTTCTCGCCCATATGTCGGATCGCCTGGGACACGGCGCAGGCGCAGCGATGCTGATGACGCTGCTCGCCGCGGCCCTTGGCTCCGGTGCCGCGATCGTTCGCGCCATGACCGACGCCGTCCTCGCGCTTTCGGCCGCTCCACGTTCGCATGCCAGGCTTCGAGTATCGATCGCCGTCGTGCTGCTAGGGGGTGTGATAGCGACGCGGGGACAAGCGATCGTCGAAACAATGGTCGACTTGAACATCGTATACATCGCCAGCATTGCGCCGCTATTCGCATACCAGTTGCTGAAGATCGAAGTGTCGGGATTCGCCGCTCAGCGGTCTCTGCTTGCGGGCTTCGCGGTCTCGAGCGCGCTTTATGCCACGAAGTGGATAGGCATTGTCAGCGGGCATGTCGAAATGTTATTCCTGAGTGCGGGAATACTCGCGTCGGTCCTCGCACTAGAGGTCGATCGGCGACGCGAGCTGCGCAACGCCTAGATCGTCACGGCGCCGACTTCCTTCGCATCGCCGGCGGCCGCGCATTGCCGCCCCGTCTGACCGAGCTCTGCGCGCGCGAATTCCACCACGAACTCCGTTACTTGCCGCGCCAGAGGCGGCTCTTGCTGCCAGTGATGCCAAAAGAGCGGAATGCAAAGTCCTTCCTGCGGCGCGAGATCGACGAGTTGGCCCGAGGCAAACAGTTCTTCCGCCTGCTGGGCCGGAACGAGGCCATATCCATTGCCGCTCCGGATTGCATTCAACAGCGCGGAAGGCGATGGGAAATAGTGGCGAGGAAACTGTTTCAGCTCGACACCGAACATCGATTTCAGGAACGTGTCGTGAAGCGAATCCTTGCGATTGAAGAGCACTGCCGGCGCCGATTTAGCGTCATGTGAGGTCAACCCGCGTGGAAAATACCGTTGCGCGAACGCTGGCGTGGCAGCGCACCGGTACATCATCGAGCCCAGTGAAATCGCGTTGAAACCTTGCGAAGGCCGGCTTTCAGTGGAAATGCAACCCGTGACATCCCCTCGCGTCAGCATATGCCGCGTGTGATCCTGATCGTCGACGTTGATTTCGAGCGCCACGGGCAGTTGTTGAAGCAACGCTTCAGAGCATCTGTCGAACCACGTTGCGAGGGAATCCGAATTAACGGCAATCGCGATCGGCGTGCGTTCGTGACCTGAAGTGCGGAGTTTGAGGCTGACGTATACATCATGCTCGAGCAGGCGCAATGCCTTCACGTGCCGCAGCACGACTTCGCCCGCGGCGGTGGGTAGTGCGGGCCGCTCGCGCACCAGCAGCACGGTGGAGAGCGCTTCCTCCAGCGCCTTGATACGCTGCGATACGGCGCCGCGGGTAATGTGAAGCGCATTGGCCGCCTGCTCGAAACTGCCGTATTCCGCTACCGTCGCAAAGGCCTCCAGTTGAAACCGATCAAGCATAGTGCACCCTCGTAAGCATTTTTACGGCTAAATTTTTTTAGCGGTGCACTATATTCCATCCTAATTCGGCATTTCAGCCCACAAAATTAATTTGATGCGCGCATTAAAAAATCTTTTACTGCGGCAAATGCGCGCAGCGCTTCTACCGCAAACCGCCAGCAGCCACGAGCTGCTCGCCCGTCATCCAGCGCGAATCGTCGGACGCGAGAAACACCGCGACAGCGCCGATATCGTCAGGCTGCCCCGTGCGTCCAAGCGGAGTCTGGCTGATCGCCTGAGCTTCCATGTCGGAGCCGATGACACCCGCACTGTGCGTGCCTTCCGTCGCGACGACACCCGGATTGATCGAATTGACGCGAATGTTCCGCGGCCCCAGTTCGCGCGCGAGTACACCGGTGATCGCATCGACCGCCCCCTTCGTTCCGCTGTAGACCGCAGTGGCCGGCGGAACGATGCGCGTGACGACGGAACTGACATTGATGATACTGCCGCCCTCGCCGAGATGCTTGGCCGCGGCTTGTGTCGTCAGCAGAAGTCCAAGCACGTTGACGTTGAATTGCTTATGGAAATGCTCTTCGGTGATAGCCTCGAGCGGAGCGAATTCATAGATACCGGAATTATTGACGAGAATATCGAGGCGGCCGAATTGCGAGATCGCCGCATCGACGATGGCCTGTGCCTCGGCAGCCTTGGATACATCCGCGCCCACCGCGACGGCTTTGCCGCCCTTCGATACGATCGCATCGACGACAGCTTCTGCGCCGGCGCGGCTGCTTGCGTAATTGACGACAACGGCGGCGCCTTCGGAAGCGAGCGCCTTGGCAATACCCGCGCCAATGCCTTTCGATGCGCCGGTGACGATCGCTACTTTGCCCGACAGCTTGCTCATGGTGCTTTCCTTTACGGTTCGTAATCGATGAAGGATGTCCGACGCCGAGTCCCTGGTTCGACACTGCGATACGGACAGAAAACACTGTCAAGTTAAGCCCGCCCCCTGATCCGATAAAGCGGGCGGCGGCGAATTAACCGCTCGCCAAACTCGAACAATCGCCCACCGCCAAACCGGGCGTGCGTCGGGCGGCTCGCTCACGCCTCGCTGAAGACCGCCCTGCCGGCTTTGACATCCTCATCGATGCCATCCAACTCCTGCAGGACCTCCAGAAACCGCCGAGCCCCAACGGTTTGGGCCTTCGCGCGCCACATCGCGTGAATCTCGACCGCAAGCGGCAGCCATTCGATCGATTTGAAAACGACGCCCGGCGGGTTCATCCGCCGCATGCTCGCCTGCATGATCGCCGCGCCAAGCCCCGCACTGACGAGCCCGAGCGTCGTGGAGACATGGGCCACCTCGAATTGGATGTCGGGCTGGAAGCCGCTCGCTGCGCATGCCGCAAGGAACCGCTCGCGCGCCGCGGGGTTCAGCGCCTTGGGAAGCGCGATCCACGGCATGCCGTCCAGGTCGGCCGGCAGCAACTCTGGCCGCGCAGCCAACGGATGATCGTCTGCCAAAGCCAACACGAAAGGCTCGCGCGAAAGCAGCCGGGTGCCGAACGCGGCCGCCTGCGCGGGCACGTTATAGGCAAGCGCGATATCGATCGAGGCGCGCTCGAGTGCCTCCGCCTGCTCGGCCGAGCGCATCGCGGCAAGTTTGAGACCGACGCCCGGATACTGCGCGCGAAAGCGCCGCAACGCCGCGGGCAATCGCCCGTTGTGCACGATGCCTTCGCAATAGCCGATCGACAGGGAACACATTTCGCCCTTGCCCACCTGCCGGGCGCGTTCCTCCAGCCGGCTCGCCTGCGCGAGCAGATCGCGCGCCTCGTCGAGAAACGCGCGGCCCGCCGGCGTCAATCGAACGCGTTGCTTGATCCGCTCGAACAGCTGCAAACCCAAGTCCTCCTCGAGCTGTCGGATCTGCCGGCTCAACGGCGATTGCGAAATATGCAACCGCTCCGCGGCCCGCGCGACATGCTCGGTCTCGGCGACGGCCACGAAATAGCGTAGCTGCTGCAGTTCCATCTCGAACCTCACTTAAGACTGTAATGGCATCAACTGTGACGAATTAAGTCTTGGACGGCATTATATCCGCCGCTCTAAGCTTTCGTCTCGATAACCTGTCGTTGCTCGGTGCGCTCATCGGTCCAATCCGGCCGCGCAAGCGCAGCGGCCACCTGATGACGTACCTTCATCGAGAGTGACTTCCATGGAACGCCCAAGACCCGCCATCGCATCCGGCGTACTGCTCACGACACTCGTCCTGCTCAGCGCCAGCGGCCTCATCGCCTCCGACATCAATCTACCGGGCATGCCGCTCGCCGCCCATGAATTCGGCACGCCCATCGCAGCACTGCAGCACACGTTCAGCATCTATGTCATCGGCCTTGCCATCGCACAGGCCGTGTATGGGCCGCTCTCGGACGCATTCGGACGCCGCCGTCTCGTCATGGGCGGTATGTTGCTCTACACGGTTGCATCGATCGCCTGCGCATTGGCGCCCGATGTCGCGACCTTCGGTGTCGCGCGCATCGCACAGGCGCTCGGAGCCGGCGCGGGCATGGTCATCGGCCGTGCCATCGTCAGCGACATCTTCGATGCGAAGACCGCCGCGCACACCTTCACCACGATCATGCCGATCGTGGGCGCTTCGCCGGCCCTCTCGCCGCTGGTCGGCGGCTATCTGACGACGTATATCTCGTGGCGAGCGCCGTTTTTCTTCACGGCGGCGCTCGGCCTCGCGGCGCTTGCACTGCTCGCGATGTACATCCCCGAGACTGTGCCGAAGTCGAGCCGCCAACGCTCGGTATGGCGCACGTTCGAAAGCTACCCGATGCTGCTCGCCCAACCGCGCTTCTGGTCCTATACCGTGAATCTTTGCGTGGGCTACGCCGGCTACCTGGGCTACCTGGCTGCTTCGCCCGTCCTGCTCGAGTCCATGGGACTCGACGCCAAGGCCATCAGCCATTGCTACATCAGCCTTTCGCTCACCTATATCGCAGGCAACCTCGTTTCGCGGCATTTCGCCAGGCGCTATGCGCTGAACCGGCTCCTCGGCGTCGGCTATCTGCTGTTCGCGCTGGGCGCGCTCGCACTCATCGGTCTCGGTGTGGATGGCGTGAGCACGCCGTTGCCGATGATTCTCGCCATTTCCGTCATCACGCTCGCCAACGGCTTTCTGGTTCCGTTGTCCTTCGCCGGCGGCGTGACGAGCTTTCCTTCGAATGCCGGCGCGGCATCGGGGCTGATGGGCGCCATGCATCTGACGGCGGGCTCGCTGGCCATTTATGCAATCGCGGCACTGCCTGCCACCGTGCTCGCCCTGGCTCTTTTCGTTGCCGGGGTAGCCACGCTCGGCTGCATCGCTTTTCCGCTTCTGCTGCTGCGTTCGGAACGGCCCCGGACCGTTACAGCCGTGGCTGCCGCCTGCCGAAGCTGACGAGGTCAATGGCGTGCGGACGATCGCCAGGCCTTATCGCCGCACGTGGCCGCACGTCGCTCAAGCGCTCTCGCGCACGATGAGTTCGAAACCGAGATCGACAGCCGGCCGGGCAACGCGCTCGTTATCGATGAGGGCCAGCAGCAATTGCGCGGCGATGCGGCCCATTTCAGCGCGCGGGGTGCGCACCGTCGTCAGTCGCGGCACGGAGTCCGCCGAGCCGGCAAGATCGTTGAAGCCGACGATCGCCACCTGCTCCGGGACGCGCACGCCATGGCGGCAGGCCTCGTATAGCGCACCTTGTGCGAGGTCGTCGTTGCCGAAGAAAATTCCGTCGACGTCCGGCCGCCGCTTCATCAACTGCAAAAACAGCTCCCCACCGAGCCTGACCGACGAGGGCGCCGGCGTCATGACTTCAAGGTCGGCGTCGTAGATCCCGCGCCGCTGCAGCACGCTTCGAAAGCCTTCGCCACGCTGCATCATCCGCAGATCGAGTTGGGCGGCGACGAACGCATTGCGTTTGCAACCGCGGGCAATCAGATGCTCCGCCACCGCCTCACCGGCTTTCGTTTGCGAGAAGCCGACACAATGAATTCCGTTCGCCGACGCAAGCTCCATCATGTGGACGCACGGCACACCGCTATCGGCGATGAGCCGCCGGGCCGTCTCCGTGCGATCGAACCCGGTCACGATCATCCCGCTCGGCGGCGACGCGAGGTAGTGCCGCAACAAGTCCTCTTCCGCGTCGCGCGAATAATGCGAGTTACCGATCAGCATCTCGAAGCCGCGCGGCCGCAATACCGCATGGATCGCTTCGAGCGCATCGGTGAAAACATTGTTCGATAGCGACGGAATCAGTACGGTCACATCGTGGCTACGGGCGGACGCGAGCGCCCGCGCCGCGGAATTGGCCACGTAGTTGAGCTCGCGCGCAGCCGCCTGCACGCGCGTCGCGTATTCAGGCCCGACCGAAGCGAGCCCACGCAATGCACGCGACGCGGTGATGGTGCTGACCCCGGCGCGACGCGCCACCTCCTCGAGGGTCGGCCGGCCCGTGGCCCGGGTTTTCCTGGGTGTCGAAGTTGTCATCGTTCGGCTAGGATAGCGCTGTCTTATCGTCTGGACAACGCTAAAAGCAAGGCGACGAAACGCTGATGCTGATCCGCGCGAATTCCTCCAGACGTAGCTCCACGGCCCAGTGAAAGGCCGATTTTTTTAGCGCGCGAAAGACAGCGCTATCTCAAGCAGCGGGAGTGCAGATCAATGAATCCGGCGATTTCAGCCATCGTCGTCATGGGCGTGGCAGGCTGCGGCAAGACGAGTGTCGCCAAGGCACTCGCCGAGCGTATCGGCGGCCACTATATCGAAGGCGACGCGTTTCACCCGGCCGCGAACGTCGACAAAATGTCGCGCGGCGTCGCCCTCACCGATGCGGATCGCGCGGGCTGGCTCGACAGCCTGGCGGCGGAACTGCTGCGGGTCGCGGCGCTCGGTGCGCGACCGGTGCTCGCCTGCTCGGCGCTCAAGCGCCGCTATCGCGAACGGCTGCGCACGGCCGTCCCCTCGCTGGGCTTCGTGTTCCTCGACATCCCGAGACAGCAGGCGCTCGCACGCATTGCGTCGCGAGCCGGCCACTTCATGCCGACCTCGCTCGTGAACAGCCAGTTTGCCGATCTCGAGCAACCGATCGACGAACATCCCACGCTGACGCTCGCCGCCACGGCGCCTCTCGCGGCCATCGTCGAGCGCGCCGCGCTCTGGTGCGGCGATCAAGCCACGCAGCCGATATTTTTGTCACGCGAAAGATAGCGCTATCCCATAGAAACCATTCGGCTGCGAGTGCGTGAGCACAGCGCAGACCGACACCACAGCAATCGAATTCGGGGACCGCCCCGGAGTTTTCGGGAGACAGGAAGTGACCACAACGGCAAGCAATCAAATGACCAAGCGGCGCTGGGTAATCGGCGTGCTGCTCGGCATCGGCGTACTCATCAACTATTTCGACCGCATCAATTTGTCGGTCGCGGCCCCTCAGTTGAAGGAGGCGTTCAATCTCACCCCGGCGGAGATGGGCCTGCTTTTCAGCGCATTCTTCTGGCCGTACGCGTTGTTGCAGGTGCCGGCTGGCATCCTGCTGGACCGCTTCGGCGTCACGCGCGTCGGCCGCTGGGGTGCGTTTCTGTGGGGACTGGCCTCCGCCGTGACGGCTTTCGCAGGCGGTTTCGGCGGCATTTTCGCCGCGCGCGCCATGCTGGGCGTCGCCGAGGCACCCGGCTTTCCCGTCAGTTCGAAAGCGACCGGCTACTGGTTCCCGCGCAGCGAACGCGGGCTCGCCACG
Source organism: Trinickia sp. (assembly GCF_057351765.1). Classification (NCBI taxonomy): domain Bacteria; kingdom Pseudomonadati; phylum Pseudomonadota; class Betaproteobacteria; order Burkholderiales; family Burkholderiaceae; genus Trinickia; species Trinickia sp. The sequence continues at coordinate 106,956 of NZ_JBMRBK010000020.1, forward strand.
GCAATCTTCGATGCGGCCGCCAAGTTCTCCAATGTGATCGGCGTGCCGCTCGTCGCCTTCGTCGTCGTTCGCATGGGCTGGCGCTGGGGCTTCGGCATCACGGCGTTGCTGAGCCTCGCGTACTTCCTCGCCTTCTTTCTGATCTATCGCGATCCTAGCCAGGACCGCAAGGTCAATGCGGCGGAGCTCGACTACATCCGCCAAGGCGGCGCGACGCCGGAAGGTACGGCGAGCGCGAGCGTGTTCGGCATGCTCGGCTACTTGCTGAAGAAGTCGAAAGTCTGGGGGCTCACGATCGGCTTTGCCGCCTATGGCTATTCGTTCTACTTGTTTCTGACTTGGCTGCCCGGCTATCTCGTGCATACGATGCACATGAACATTCTGACGTCGGCCGAATATGCGGCGATTCCGTGGGCGGTCGCGACCGTGGCGGACCTCGTCGTGGGCGGCTGGCTCATTGATCATCTGATTCGCCGCGGCCACGACGAAACGCGCGTACGCAAGGGCGTGCTCGTGGTCGGCATGCTGTTTGGCCTCGCCGTGCTGGGCGCAACGCAGACAACGAACCCCGGCTGGGCCATCTTCTGGATCTCGATCGCGCTCGGCGGCCTCGCCTCCGCCGCGCCTGTCGGCTGGTCGCTGCCCTCGCTGATCGCACCGAAAGGCGGTGTGGGCACCATCGGCGGCATCATGAACTTCGTCAATAACCTGATGGGCGTGGCCGCGCCCATCGTCACCGGCTACATCGTCGGGTCGACGAACTCGTTCACCAATGCGTTCATGATCGCGGGCGTGATCCTCGCCATCGGCATCGTCTCGTTCGTGTTCGTCATGGGCCGCATCGAAGCGATCCCCGAGCCGGAGCAGCAAGGCGCGCGCGATCGAGCATCGGTGGCCTGAGTCGCCCGGCGCTCACAGCGCATCGAGCGGAATCTTCAGGTACCGAACACCGTTCGATTCCGGCGCGGGCATGGCGCCCGCCCGGATGTTGACCTGGACAGACGGCAGAATCAACGTGGGCATGCCGAGCGTGCTGTCGCGGCGCGTGCGCATCTCGACGAATGCTTCCTCCGTAATGCCGTCGTGCAGATGAACGTTGGCATTGCGCTCTTCGGCCACCGTGGTTTGGCAGCACGGTTCGCGCGAATCGGGCGGGTAGTCATGGCACATGAACAGACGCGTCTCGGGCGGCAACGACAAGAGCCGGCGCACGGACCGATAAAGCGTGTGCGGGTTGCCACCTGGAAAATCGCAACGGGCCGAACCGACATCCGGCATGAAAAGCGTATCGCCGACGAAAACCGCGTCGCCTATCTGGTATGCGATATCGGCCGGCGTATGCCCCGGCACATGCATCGCACGCGCCGTCAGCGCGCCGATTGCGAACGTCTCGTCCGCGCCGAAAAGGTAGTCGAACTGCGTACCGTCCGCCGGCACGTCCATCCCCAGGTTGAAGATGCCCTTGAACGTGCGTTGAACGACCTGAATGGCCTCCCCGATCGCGATTTTGCCGCCCAGCTCCGCTTTGAGGTACTGCGCCGCCGATAGATGGTCGGCATGGGCATGGGTTTCGAGCAGCCACTGGACGCGCAAGCCGTGCTCGCGCACGAAGCCGATGATGCGATCGGCCGATGCGCGTGACGTGCGACCCGATTTCGGATCGTAGTCGAGAACCGAATCGACGATCGCGCAATCGGTCCCATCGCCCGAGTGAACGACATAGCTGAATGTGGACGTGGCCGAATCGAAAAAAGGTTCGACGAAGGGCCGCATGACAACCTCCAGTTCGTTCGAGATGTGTTTGCGCGACAATATATCAGCCTCGGGGACCGATGAGGCCTTCGTCGCCATGCGTAAAAGGCATCTATCCCGACAGTCGTCGAACGCGCGACGACACACTCAGCGCGATTGCCGCCGGAGCAAGGCCGCGAACGCGAAGCCGCCGGCGATGGCCGTGTAGACCCACACCATCGAGCGCGGCGACAGATGCGACTCGAAGCCCGGCGTGAGCCGCTTCGGCACGCAGTGATAGTCCACGGCATAGGCAGTCGCGGCCGTCGCCGCGGCCACTGCCAGCGTCGTGCCCACGCGTTTGCGTGGCGACCTTGGAACGAGCGCTTCGAACAATACGCCCCAGAACATGGCGGCGCACTGGTGAATGGCCAATCCCAGCAGGGTATGGCGGACACTGAAGCATGTCGCGCGTGGGGCTGCATCGGGCCATAAGGAATGCGTCACCGCATTGATCGGCGCATAGACGGTCGTACCGTCGATGCGCGCCCGCCTTCCGGCCGTGAGGGCCGACAGCGCGCCGGCCGTCGCGCCCGATGCCGCGACGTGCCGGATCAAAGAGGAACGCTCGCTCGGCGAGAAACGGCGCATGGCCTCGCGCAGCAAGGTTTTACATTCGCCGTCCAGGGCGCATCTCGTGTTCATCGCGAAGCGTTCCTTTTTTCAAGTCCTTTTTCGGCAAGCAACGTCGTCCATGCCGCGGGACGCGATGCTGCGGTAGCGCTACTGCTTCGTCGAGGATACGCTTTTTCCTTCGCTATCGACGAGGTTGACCGAACGCCCCTTGCCGCCGGTTTTCCCGCTCGCCCCCGAGGTCGATTCGACGGTAGCCGGCAGTTGGGCATTCGGATCCGTCACGACGAGGCTCGTCGAAGCGGACGTATAAGCGCCCGTGCGCGCGAGTTCCGACGCATCCTCGAGCAAGGAGGCGGCCCACCGCGAGTAGTCGTGGAGACTGGACCAGCTGCATCCGACGCTATCGGCCACCGTCTCGATTGCGATATTGCTTGCGTGGCCCCAGTAGGCCAGCGCCTTTTTCAATGCCGCCTGACTCTGCGCGGACGGCAATGCCAGAACCCAGTCGAGCGATCGCGTCGACAGCACTTCATCGGCGATTTCCTTTTGTTCCGCTAGCGTCGTCTTGACTGTCTGCACATTGAGCTGGGTCATACGCTGCAGGCCGTCGAGGGTGCGATCCGCCATATCGCTGAACGAACCGATGGCGGACTTACCGATGCGACCGGCCGATTCGAGTGCGGGTGCATTCATCTTCTTGCTCCGTCGGAAAGAGGTAGGACTCTGTAAAGCGTGCCGCGCGATGCGTCTCGCGCGGCACGCATTCAACTCGCGAAGCGCACGCCATCAGCCCTTTTTCGCCTGGGGATTACCGATCTTTTCGGCAAACTGCGAGAGCTTCTGATCGGTCGCCTTCTCTTCTTCCAGCGTTTGATGCAGCAGTTTCACCGCATCCTCCCGGCCAAGCTGTTTGCCGAGGGCGCAAAGCGTGCCGTACGCGGCGATCTCGTAGTGCTCCACTTTCTGAGCGGCGCCGATCAGGCCCGCATCGAGGATGGGCCCCTTCTCGAGTTCCTCGACCAGCTCCTGCCCTTCTTCGATGAGCCCCTCCATCGCGGCGCATTTCATGCGCTTCAAACGAATACCGCACATCTCCACGACCTTGTCGATGCGCTCGACCTGGCCGTGCGTTTCTTGCAGATGCGTCTCGAATGCCTGCGACAACTGCTCGTTGGTCGCGGCACGCGCCAGCTTACCGAGCGCACGTGTCAATTGCTTTTCCGCGCTGTAAATATCGGAAAGATCGTGAATGAACAAGTCTTCCAGCGTTTGGCGTGCCATGGCGAACTCCCTTGGATCGATGTGAAAAGCGATCGCAACTGCGATCAAGCACAAGGCTCCGCTCACGGATGCAACGCACGTGCCTCGAAACGCTCGAACGCCATGGGAGGGAAAGCGGTGCTACCAGAACGCCGAAATGCCGGCGATACCTTGAGCGCCGAACGCTCGGGCCAGCCGGCAATCGGCGCGTGTCATGCCGCCCAGCGCATAGACCGGCAATTGCACGCTCGCGACGAGTTCGGCGAAGCGCCGCCAGCCGAGCGTCGGCGCGCCGGGGTGAGACGATGTCGGCAGCACGGGAGAAAGCGTCACGAAATCGACCCCAATGGCCTGCGCGTGGCGCAATTGCGCTCGTGTGTGACAGGCGGCGCTGACCCACTGCGAGCCGGATGTTGCGCGCCGCGTCGAGCGCAGCAATCGTTCGCTATTCAAGTGGATACCGTCGGCGCGTATCTTCGTCGTTTCGGCAGGTCCGTTCAGGATGAGCCGCGCGCCATGACGGCGGCAAATCGCGAGGACTTCGCCGGCCAATTCGTCGAACGACTCGGCGCTCGCGTGCTTCGAGCGCAGTTGGATAAGCGCTACACCACCTGCCAACGCATGCTCGATACGTGCGAGGAATGGGTCGAAGCGCCCGTCGGCCGGGGGCTCGGGTGTCACGAGCAGCCATTCAGGAAGGACTTTGTCGTCGCGCATGCGGCAAAGCTACCAAAAGAAGCTCGCCCTGTCATCGCATCGACGCCGCGCCGGTTCTCGCCAAGCGCTAGGGCCTGTTCACGCTAATTACAGGCTCTAGTTGCTCGAGCCGGCGGATTGAAAGGTGCTCGATGGGCACGCCGGATCCTTGCCCCAGTGATCGGCGCAGACGTGCCACCGGCAAAACTGGCCTTCGATCAAACCGCGCGTCGAACATTCGGCAACGCGCCCGGCCAATCCCGGCGCGCCGCTCGTCGCGGTTTGCGTCTTCTGCGCAGCAGCCGTCTTCGCCGACGTCTTGCCGTGATTGGCATCGTAGGGCTTCGTACGCGCCACGATCGCGGCCAGCAGATCGACGTCCTGATCAGTCTTTTTCGCGCCGCCATTCGCATCCTTGCGCGGATGCGCCGAGGCGACGCGTTGTGCCTGGTGCTTCTTATCGGCCTCGCGAACGGTGTGCGACGCCGAGGTCGTCTTCGCGGTCTTCGTCGTATTCGTCGCCTCACGCGCCGCGACGGCGCTCTTCGCGTGCGCCGCCGGCGCGGCCGCACTGCCCGATGCCGACGCACCGTCGCTCAAGGCGCGGGAAAGACGCTCGCTATCGGACGCACTCGCACCGATTGCCGCCGTCGCGGCGGGTGCAGCGCTCGCCGCCGAGGCAAGCGCACCGGCAGGCGCGGAGGCCGGGCGATCGTTAGCGGCAGTATCGGCCAAGATGACGGCCGGCTGCGGAGCCGATGCCGCCGTCTGGAGCGTGTCGGCCGCGGTGCCGGATGCGTCGGCTATGACCCTCGCAGCCGCCGCGCTCGCCGCCGGTGCCGCCGCCGTCTTTTGAACACCGTCGAGCGCCGACGCCACGCGCGGGCTCGTCTGACCATCATCCCGTGACGCGCGTTGCCACTGCCAGGCGCCGAATGCACTCAGGCCCAGCGCGGCGGCGACGACGACAAGCCAGAGCTTGTTGGAGCGGCGCGTCGAATTCGGCTGCGCAGCGACACGGCCTTCCAGATTCGCGAGAATCCGCGAATCGTTATCAGCGGCGCTCTTGGCCGTCTCGGAAAGCAGGCTCGGCCGCGCTTTGGAACTGGGACTGTCCGGCGCACTCATTCACTGTCTCATTGAATTTGGGTTTAATTCGCCGCGATAATGCAATCCGGCCTGCCTTGCAGCAGGCCAGATTCTAAGATCAAGCATTACAAAAGACAATTTATTTCCCAGCTACGGGGCCGAACTTGATTGCCGTTGCGCTTACCGCCTATTTTGCTCTCGCCGTCACGCTGGCAGCCGTACTGCTATTGCCACAGGCGCGTACCGCGCTTATCAATGCCGCGCTTCATATACAGCGGCGTGTAGGACGTCGCGCCTCGCTGCGTATGACACAGGCACGTGATGGCATAAGGAAATCAGTAAAAATTTCGCAATCGACGATCGGAAATACGAAAAAAATACTGATTCGACGTCGCTTGATGATTTTCATTACGACAGGTATCCTTGCCGCGCCTCCACTGCTTGCAATTGCACTGCGCGGCAAGCTGTTATTTCAGTATGACGGCGAAACGCGGGCGCCCGACGAGAAAATCGCCGCTTTGCTGCACGGCGAACAGCTCGTTCCACCGCCGCCATTGCCGCCGGAGGTTTTCGCGACGCAAGAAGTCGAACAGGTCCGTCCAGCATTACGCGACGCGAGTCGCGATTGGAGTTTGCTGGATGCGGACTTTAGAACGCGGCTGTTGCTCGTGTACAAAATCATGCGCGAGCAATACGGCTATGAAATGGCTTTGCTCGAAGGTTACCGAAGTCCGGATCGACAAAACCGGCTGGCGCAGCTGGGGGGTGTCACAAATGCTGCCGCATATCAGAGCTATCACCAATACGGCCTTGCCGCCGATAACGCCTTTTTGCGAGACGGCAAGCTCGTCATTTCGGAAAAAGATCCGTGGGCCATGCGTGGTTATCAGCTGTACGGGCAAACGGCCGAACAGGTCGGCTTGACCTGGGGCGGACGATGGAAATTGATGGATCTGGGGCACGTCGAATACCACAAGCCCGGATTTGTTCTGCGTCGCGCCGCCGCCCTTTCCGTTTCCACCCGGTAATCGAATCAAAAGCTGCTTTTGCCGCGCTGTCGTCGCGCCATTCATATAGAAGAACGTCTTATGCAACGCCTGCTCAATGCGCTCACCCATAAACGCACGATGACCGTTTTCGGCCTGCTCGTCGTCGCGGTCATCCTCTTCGGAGGCGCGCTCTGGTTCGACATTCCGCTCGCGTGGCCCGGCGCGGCGTTCGCTGCGCTCGTGCTCATCGTGCTCGTCGTCTGGCTTTGGCGGCGCCTGGCCGCCCGGCGTGCCAACAGCAAGCTTGGCGAAATGCTCGAACAACAGGCCCAAGCCGACAAGGCCGCCGCGGTCCAGCAGCCTGCCAAGCAAGCGGAGCTCGACGTTCTGCGCACGCGGCTCGTCGATGCGGTCCGCACGATCAAGACATCGAAGATCGGACAGATATCGGGCGGCTCCGCGCTTTACGAGCTGCCGTGGTACATCGTGATCGGCAATCCTGCCGCGGGCAAGAGCAGCGCCGTGCTGAACTCAGGGCTCCAGTTTCCGTTCGCCGACAAGAACGACGCGGTGATTCACGGGATCGGCGGCACGCGCAATTGCGATTGGTTCTTCACGACCGAAGGCATCCTGCTCGACACAGCCGGCCGCTATTCGGTGCACGAGGAAGATCGCACGGAATGGCTCGGTTTTCTCGGTTTGCTCAAACGCTATCGGCCTAAGGCGCCCATCAACGGGATCATCGTCACGGCAAGCATCGCGGAGCTGACGTCGAGCCGTCCCGATGCCACGATCAACCTCGCCCGCAGCTTGCGCCAGCGCGTGCAGGAATTGACGGAGAAGCTCGAGGTCTTCGCCCCGGTCTACGTCATGTTCACGAAGGCCGACCTGATCACGGGCTTCGCCGAATTCTTCGGCGGGGGCGAGCGCCATGAATACGAACGCGTCTGGGGCGCCACGCTGCCCTATGAACCCGATGAAAGACGGGACGTCGTCGCGCTGTTCGACGAGCATTTCGAGGAACTCTACGAGGGCTTGAAGGAAATCAGCATCGCTCAGATGTCGATCAATCGAGGCAACAAGCTGTCGCCCGGGCAACTGAGCTTCCCGCTCGAATTCCTCGCCATCAAGCCGGCGCTGCGCATGTTCCTCGCGACGCTGTTCGAGAACAATCCATTCCAATACAAGCCGATCCTGCGCGGCTTTTATTTCACGAGCGCACTGCAAGAGGGGCAGACGAACAGCGCCGCGGCGCTTCGCATCGGCACGCGCTTCGGCCTGGCGACCGACAATCTTCCCGCGCCGCAGGCGCCCTCCTCGCAAAACGGCTTTTTCCTGCGCGATCTGTTCTCGAAGGTGATCTTCGCCGATCGTCAGACCGTGCGACAGTTCGCGAGCCCAGCCAAGACACGGCTGCGCTACGGCACGTTCTTCACGTTCGTCGCTGTACTGGCACTGGCGCTCGGCGGCTGGACGTGGTCCACGATCGGCAATCAGCAGCTCGTCGCAAACGTGCAAGCCGATCTCGACAACGTCGTTCGCATTCAGCAAGGCCACAACGACCTGCAATCGCGCCTGCAGGCAATGGACATTCTCGAAGACCGCATCGATCAACTCGAACAGTTCCGCCGCGATCGGCCGCTCTCCGTCTCGCTCGGCCTGTATCAGGGCGATCGCATCGAGCAGCGCTTGCTCGCCGAGTACTACCGCGGCGCAAGGCAATTGATGCTCGATCCGGTCTCGCAGAACCTTGCATCGTTCCTGCGCGACGTCAATGCGCATCCCGATCAGCTGACACCGCTCACGCGCCCCCCCGAATCGGGCGCCGTGACCGTTTCCGCGCGCAGCGGCACGTCGGCGCTGAGTCAGCAAAGTGCGCAAGGCGGGCTTTACAGCGATGCCTCACCGACCAACGTCGAAGATGCCTATAACGCACTCAAGACCTACCTGATGCTGTCGGACAAGCGCCATGTCGAGGCGGCTCATCTGACCGATCAGCTCGCGCGTTTCTGGCGGGGTTGGCTCGAGACGAATCGCGGCAACATGCCGCGCGGCGACATGATCAGGAGTGCCGAACGCATGATCACGTTCTATCTCTCGCGTGTATCCGACGACGACTGGCCGATGATCGACGCCAATCTTTCGCTCGTCGATCAGACGCGCGAGAATCTGCGCCACGTCGTGCGCGGCATGCCGGCGCGTCAGCGCGTGTACGAGGAAATCAAGGCGCGCGCTTCGACACGGTTCGCGCCGATGACGGTGGCGCGCATCGTCGGCGACAACAACGCCAATCTCGTCGCCGGCAGTTATGCGATTCCGGGCACGTTCACGCGCGATGCCTGGTTCCAGTACGTGCAGCCCGCCATTCGCGATGCCGCCACGAAAGAGCTGCAGGCCAAGGACTGGGTGCTCAACACCGCGTCGCAGGACGACCTCACGCTCGAGGGCAGCCCCGAACAAATCCAGAAAGCGCTGGTCGGCATGTACAAGACCGACTATGCGCAGCACTGGCAGCGCTTCATGCAGGGTATCGCCATTCAGGACTTCGGCAGCTTCGATCAGGCCGTCGCATCCATGAACCGTCTCGGCGACCCCCAAGATTCGCCGATCCGCAAAATCTTCGAGACGGCGTACGACCAGACCGCCTGGGACAATCCTGCACTCGCTTCCACTACGCTGCAGCGTGCGCAAAAGGGCGTGAGCGGCTGGTTCAAGCGGATGTTCTCGTCACGCGAGCAGGCGGCGCAAAACGCCGGCATCGACATCGATCCGGGCGCGCTCGCGCCGGCGACGATGGGCCCGGTGGGCACGGCATTCACCGGCCTTGCGCGCATCGTCGCCAAGCAGGGAGACAACTCCTTGCTTCGAGGCTACATGGAGACGCTCTCGAAGGTGCGCACACGCTTCAATCTGCTCAAGAATCAGGGCGACCCCGGCCCCGGCGCGCGCGAGCTGATGCAGCAAACGCTCGAAGGCAACGGCTCGGAGCTTGCCGATTCGCTGAAGTTCGTCGACGAGCAGATGCTCACCGGTCTGACCGACGATCAACGCAAGGCGCTGCGTCCGCTACTCGTGCGGCCACTGATGCAGGCGTTCGCCGTCGTGATCGGGCCCGCCGGGGACGAAGTGAACAAGGTGTGGAACGCACAGGTGCTCCAGCCGTTCCAGACATCGCTTGCGAACAAGTATCCGTTCATGGCCAATGCGAAGGTCGAGGCCGGTGCCGGCGAAATCGCGCAGGTGTTCGGCCCGGACGGCGCCGTTTCGAAGTTTGTCGGGACCACGCTGGGGCCGCTCGCGGTCAGGCGCGGCGATACGCTGAGCCCGCGCACGTGGGGCGGCATGGGCGTAGCATTCACGCCCGACTTCTCGAGCGGGTTCGCACGCTGGGTCGCTCCGCTTTCGGGCGCGGCGGCAGGCGGGGCGCAAGCGACGGCGGAGCCGCAAACCGTCTTCCAGATCCTGCCTCAGCCCGGTGCAAAGACGACCGAATACACGCTGACGATCGACGGCCAGCAACTGCGTTACCGCAATACGCCCGCACAGTGGGCCAACTTCGTATGGCCCAACCCGCAGGGCGCTGCCGGTGCCACGCTCACGGCGACGACGTTCGATGGCCGCACGATTCAGCTCGTCAACGAACCCGGGCGCTACGGGCTCGAGAAGCTGATCAATTCGGCACAACGCAAGCGCAATGCCGATGGCACGTTCGACCTGTCGTGGACGCAAGGCGATGTGACCGTCGCCTTCAGCATGCGCATCGTCAGTACGTCGCAACCGCAAGCCGGCAGCGGCGATGCGCCCCAGCAACAGAGCTTGCGCGGTACACGGCTGCCTGCGAGCGTCGTCGACGTCGCGGCAGCCCGTGCGAATGCCGCGGCCGCAAGCGGCTCGACGCCGGCAACGGCACTCGCTTCGGGCGTGACGACGGCCGCCGCTTCGGGCGCTGCCACTTCCGGTTCGACGCCGAGCATCGACTCGCCGCGCACCGTATCGACCAATCCGGCCGCCACCCCTACCGCGGCCACGAACCCGGGAGCCGCGCAATGACGCAATCGGTCCAGGCGCAATTGGCCTATTTCGGCAAAATTCCCTCGCGCGGCGATTTCGTCAAAAGCACGAACAATGCGCAGCTCCTGCAAACGCTGGACCGCTGGATTGCGCAAGCGATGGAGCTGCTTGCCGAAGATCCGCGTTGGAAGATCGTCTACGAGAACGCCCCGCCGATGAACTTCGCGTTCCTCGGTTCGCAAAGCAAGCTTGCCATCGCCGGTCACATGGTGGCGAGCCACGATGTCTCGTCGCGGCGCTTTCCGCTGGTCGCGGCAACCGCCCTCGAGGTCGAGCGCCCGCTCGCCTTCCTCGCGCGCAGTCCGCTCGCATTCGCGCGGCTCTGGTCGCGCGCCGCGGCTCAGATGCGAGAGCTTTACGAGTGCACCGAGCCGAGCGCCGCGCTGCAGGCATTGGGCGACACCCAGGTCTCGATCGACGCCGGACAATCGAATTCGCACGACGGCACGTTTTCGGATTTCGTCGAGCATCAAACCTTGGCCGGGCTCGAGCAGATGTTGCTCGCCAGCGGCCATCCGGTACGACTGCGCGGCGCGATGCACGCACTCGGCTCGCTCCTCAAGCCCGTGATGCAAAGCAAATCCCGGCATCTCGAGCGCGGACTCACCTTGCCGTTGCCGAACGACACGTTCTACCGAAGCCTGGTTGCGGCGTTCTGGCTCGAACTCGTCGCACCGTTTCTCTCGCAAGCCGATTTCGAGGTCGCGGTGTTCATCGGTACCATTGCCGAACGCGAGCGTCTCGTCATCGGCTTCAACGGCGCATCCGCAAAAACGCTTCATAGCGTCATCGATCCGCAGGCTTATGCGACACATAACATCGATATTGACGATCCCGAATGGGTCGACGAACACGCACAAAACGAACCGGGCATCAGCAAGCTCGTCAGCTATCTGGAGCAACCTCAGCTCTCGCTGCGTATCGCCATCGATACGTTCAGAGAAGCATTCATCGGGGCGTAAGACGATGGTTGCAATTCTTCCTCGCGTGCTGACGCGCATAGCGGCCGTTACCGCATTCGCCGGGGCGGCCGGTTTGACAGCCGGCGCCGCATTCGCCGATACAGCGGGGCCCGTCAATGTTTCTCCGGTCGACAACAGCGGTATCGGCATCCGCTCGACTCCGATAGCGCCGACGCAGCCGTCCGGCCAGGCCGCGCAGGCTGGGCAGCAGCCTGGCGCGGCCAACACCGCGACACGCGTTCCACCGCCGGTCAACGCGACGCCGGGACAAGTCGTCGCCAGCGGCAAGGTACCCGACGAATCGACGCGCGCGGCCGTGCTGCAGCGCCTGCGCGACACGTACGGCGCCGCAAACGTCGTCGATCAGATCGAGGTGGGCAATGTCGATACGCCGCCGAACTGGGCTGCCAATGTCCAAAAGCTCATCGGTCCCCAGTTGAAGCAAATCAGCAAGGGGCAGTTGAAGATCGACGGGACGCAGATCGACGTCAAGGGCGAGGTCGGCAACGAGGCGCAGCGCCAGCAGATCGCCAGCGATATGGCCAATGCGCTCAATCCCACGTACACGATCAAGAACGGCTTGCGCGTCAGCGCTTCGGAGCAAGGTGTGCTCGATAGCACGCTGGCGAACCGCACGATAGAGTTCGAGACCGGAAGCGCGATGCTGACGCCGCAGGGGCGTTCGATCCTCGATCAGATGGCCGCGGCGCTCGCCAGGCTGTCCGGCAAAACGGTGGAAATCATCGGGCACACGGACAACTCGGGCAATCGCGCCTCGAATATCACATTGAGTCAGGCCCGGGCGGACGCGGTCAAAGGCTATCTCGTGACGAAGGGTATCGCGCCGCAATCGATGACGACGATGGGCGTCGGGCCCGATCAACCGATTGCGTCGAACGATACCAGCGATGGACGCGCGCGTAATCGGCGAATCGAGTTTCGTGTCGGGAAGTAAGTCGGGCCACGTATCGATGCATACCGCATCCGGCGCGAAGGCTCATTGCGCGTCCGGCTTCACCCCGAGCAGCTCGCGCAAATGCGCGAGCGATCCGTCGTCTTTCACCACGGCAGCCAACCATTGATGCAGCGGCATATCGGCCCATTCCGCGGCCTTGTCCGCCAAATAGGCCGCCGGGCTATGCGGCTCCGTTGCCCGTAAGAACTGGGCAACGGCACGCAATTGCGCCACCGCATCGGCACGGTTTTGAATCACGCCCGAATGCCGGGCTTGCGGCGTCGAAACCATTGGCGTTCCTTGCGAAAGCGGCGTCTTGAATGTCGGCTCGGCGCGCTCGACGCTCGGTGCCGATGGCGACTGAGCGGGGCTGCCCGAGGGCGCCTCGACGCTCACGCCAACGTCGCGCGCGAATCGCTCCGCCAGCCCGTGGACGAAAGCGTAGGAATCCTTGACTTGCCGAAAACTCGGCGCGGCCTCTTGCGCACGTGTCTCGAGTTCTTGTTCGAGCGCGAGCATCGCCGCCTCGAACGCCTTCAGATCGGCCAACAATGCGCGATAAAACGGCACCGGCGTCGCACGCTTCGCCGCATCGATCTGCTCGAACGAGGGTTTGCCGCGCGCAATGTCGTCGGCATGATCGGGGTCGCGCTTGATCGCCTGCGCGACGTTCGACGCGACCTCCCAATCGATGGCGGTAAAGCTGGCGCTCGATGTCTGCGTCAACGGCATTTCGCGCAGCAGTTGCGCAGTGCGAGCCACGAGCCAGGTCACGTTGCCGAGCCGGTACTCGGTGTCCTCCCCCTCAGCCAGCGGATGCACCTTGTCCCAGTACTGAGCGCAAAGCCCGCTCAGCAACGTGTAGCCCTGCGTCAAACCCGATATCCCTTGCTTGATCGCAAGCGCCTCGGTCAACCACGCGGCCACGCGCAGATCTTTCGTCCGCTTGCTCAGCAGCTCGGTGCACCGTTCGATCACGAGGCTCCAGTTGGCCTCCTTGATCTCGGTCACCCACTCGCCCTGGTCGAGCGATGGATCGTCGAAACGGCGCGCATGCTGAATTTCGTCAAAATCGTTCGAAAACAACATATCCTCGCCGCATGTCGATGCGCCGTCCAACGGCGCCAAAAGCGGTGCAAGATCGATTGCCATCTCATGCCACCTTGTATTCGAATTCGCCGTCCTCGCCGGCACGCACGGCGATCCTCTCCATCCGGTCCCCTTGCGCCACCCGTCCCAGTACCTGCTGCGCCAATTCGGGCAGCAGCGTACCGTTCAGAATATGGTCGACGTTGCGCGCGCCCGAGTCGACTTCGGTGCAACGCGCCAGCACCGCATCGACGAGCGACTCGTCCCACGAAAACTGTGCGCGGTGATTGGCGGCAATCCGATCGCGAATACGCTCGAGCTTCAGTTCGATGATTTCGGCGAGAACGTCATCGGAAATGGGGTAATATGGAATCACCTTGACGCGTCCGAGAAAGGCCGGCTTGAACGTTTTGTAAAGTTGCGGGCGCAACATCTCCGAGAGCGCGTCGACATCGGGCAATTCTTCGGCCTGCTTGTTCAGGCACGCCTGCATCACGGCCGAAGATCCGACGTTCGACGTCAGGATGATCAGCGCATGCCGGAAGTCGATTTCGCGCCCTTCGGCATCGTCGAGCGTTCCCTTGTCGAACACCTGAAAGAACATCTCGAGCACATCGGGATGCGCCTTTTCGATCTCGTCGAGCAGTACCACGGAATAGGGATTGCGCCGCACCGCTTCCGTCAGCACGCCGCCCTCGCCATAGCCGACGTATCCGGGAGGCGACCCTTTGAGCCCCGATACGCTATGCGCCTCCTGATACTCGCTCATATTGATGGTGATGAGCTTGCGCTCGCCACCGTAAAGAATATCGGCGAGCGCCAGCGCCGTCTCGGTCTTGCCCACGCCCGAAGGTCCGACGAACAGAAATACGCCGCGCGGCTTATTCGGGTCTTCCAGATTCGCGCTGGCTGTGCGCACGCGCTGCGCAATCGCTTCTAGCGCATGGTCCTGTCCGATTACGCGCGCGGCGAGCAGATCCTTCAGACCGAGCACGGTGCGAAGCTCATCCTTCACCATGCGTCCGAGCGGAATGCCCGTCCACGAAGCGACGATCTCCGCGACGACATGGCCGTCGACCTGCAACGGCACCATGGGCCTCGATTGCTGGATCGCCTGCAACGACGAGATCTGCTCGGCCAGCGCCGCGCGGGCGGCGTCGGCCTCGTCGGCGCTCGCCGTCTCGAGCGCCGCACGCAACTCGCCGATACGCGTCACGAGCGCGCGCTCCTGCTCATAACGCACTTCGTCGGCCGCAAGCGTTTCGACGTCGGTCGCACGCGCAGCGCGCAGCTCGGCAAGCCGCTCTTCATGCCCGGCTCCAGCCGAACCGCCTGCGACCTCGCGTTCGAGCGAAGCGATCTCCGCATCGATACGCTCGATCCGTTTGCGCGCATCGTCGATCGCGGCGGGTGTCGATCCGTGCGCGAGCGCGACCTTTGCGCAGGCGGTATCGAGCACGCCGATGGCCTTGTCGGGCAATTGACGCGCCGTGATATACCGGTGCGAAAGACGCACGGCCTCGGTGATGGCCTCATCGAGAATGCGCACATTGAAGTGCGCTTCCATGCGCGGCGCCAACCCGCGCACCATGGCGGCCGCCAAAGCCTCGCCGGGCTCGTCGATCTTCACGACCTGAAAACGCCGCGCAAGCGCGACGTCCTTCTCGAAGTACTTGCGATACTCGCTCCAGGTCGTGGCGGCGACCGTGCGAAGCTCTCCGCGCGCGAGCGCGGGCTTCAGCAAATTCGCCGCATCGTTTTGCCCCGCTTGTCCGCCCGCGCCGATGATCGTGTGGGCTTCGTCAATAAAAAGAACGATCGGCACGACGCTCTTCTTCACTTCGTCGATGACGTTTTTCAAACGATTTTCGAACTCGCCTTTGACACTGGCGCCGGCCTGCAGCAACCCCATGTCCAGCACATGCAGCGCCACGCCTTTCAGCGGCTCGGGCACATCGTCGGCCGCGATGCGCAGCGCGAGCCCCTCGACGACCGCCGTCTTGCCCACGCCGGCCTCCCCGGTCAGGATGGGGTTGTTCTGACGGCGCCGCATCAGGATGTCGATGGTCTGCCGGATCTCGGCTTCGCGCCCGATGACGGGATCGATCTTGCCTTCCCGCGCACGTTGCGTGAGATTCGTCGTATAGGTATCGAGCGCGGGCGTCTTCGATGCCCCGGGCACGGCTAGACCGGGTATCGCGCCGTCCGCCTCGCCCGAGCCATCCGTGCCTCGGCTCGCGCGCACCGGCACCGCCTCAGCCTCGTGCGATCCCGCCGTGATCTCGTCGAATTTGTGCTTCAGCGCTTCGATGGGCACCTCGGCGAAAACGGCCGACATCCGCTGTGCAAACTGCGCCAGATCGGGTGCACCGAGCAGCGCGAGCAGCAGGTGCCCCGAGCGGATGCGCGCCGCATGCGAATCGAGCGACGCAATCAACCACGCCTGCTCGAAAAGCGCGATCAGATGCGGCGAAAACACCGGTGTGCGCGTGTTGCCGGTTTTCAGGCGCCCGAGCTCGCGCTCGAGATCGCGGCGCAATGTGTCGGCGCTCAGCCTGTTCGTGCGCAGCACGATCCCGAGATCGCTCGAGGTATCGTCGAGCAGAGCGAGAAACAAATGTTCGAGGTCGACCTCATAGTGACCGCGGGCGAGGCACAGGCTCGCGGCACGCGTGGCCGCATCGAGGCACAGTGCGTCGAGCTTGGCAATGAGGGTCTTCAGAGGCGTGCTCATGAGTCGACAGTTCCTGTGTCTGGGAATGAATGGATGAGGTTCAGTTCGTAGCGTGCGTCGTCGCGATCGCACACCGCTTCGCGCGTGCAAAGAAAGGCATCCCAGCCCAGCCGCGCGCCTGCGCCGAGCTGGCTCGTGCCGACCTCTTCGCGCGCCAGTACGAGCCATACCTCGTACTCGAGCATGTCGCCGGCCGCAATCGAAAGCATGCGCTCAAGCGCGATGGCCGACGCAGCGCCCGGCAGAAATGCTTCGTAGTCCTTTTTATTGAGCGGACCGACCACGAGCCGCGCACGCATATCGCGTTGCCAGACGCGCTCTCCCGCGAGCGCGGTGGCGCCGAGCTTTGCGTTGGCCAGGCCGAGCCGCGAAAGACGTTCGGCCGGCACCGCGTACCACTTGCCGATGAACTGCTCGACCTGCACGGGCACGCGAAAGTATTCCGACAATGCACGCGCCAAATAGGCGGCGGACATCGGCCGATGCCGGATCGGCAGCGCGAAGCCGGCCAACGCTTCGTCGACGAGCGCGCCGGGACCGCGCTGCAGCGCGGCGCGCGTCGGCACATGGGTCAGTCCCGCAAGCGCCAGCAGCAGCGGGAGATAGCGTTCGTTCCGATCGAGCTCGTAATGAAACGGCAGGCGATACTTTTTCCACGCCTCGTAAAAAAGCGCCGTCGCCCGATCGGAAAACACATCGAAAAACTCGCGCGCGGCCCGGTCGCGCTGCAACTGTTCGCGAGCGGCGAGCTGCTCGGTGTAATGCAGCGGCAGCGCGCCCTGGCCACCCAACATGCCGAAGAACGACGGCGTCAGTTCGATCCGCGCGAGCGATTGGTCCGCCATCGCCGCGCGGCGCTCCTCGGGGTTCGCGAGCGCAGCGCCCGCGTGATCGTAGGAAACTGCGCGCTCGAGCTCGCTCGGCGCGAACGTCAACGACAACGTGCTGCGGAATCCGATACGTCCGGCGACGCGTTCGCCGGCGCGGCGCGACACCTGCTGCGCGAACCACACCTCGAGCACGCGCACGGCCTGGAAAAATTGAAAGCGGTACGGCTCGTCGAGGAGCCGCTCCACTACGCCAGCATCGAATCGGCGCTGCGCGGCTTGCATCGCATGATCTCCTCGCCCGTGCGCTTGGACACGGCAACCAGTTGTACGAAGCTGTTCAGACTGACGTAGAGTCCGAAAAACATATCGAGCGCGCGAATGAACGACGCGAGGCTCGTGCCGACGAAATGCGTTTCGTCGACGGTGAGGCGCACTTCGTTACCGCGCACGAACGTCGCGAACGGCTTGCCGGGCAGCCATACGACAGCAGGCCGCGCTTCGAGCGCGACGATGCCTTCGATGTGACGGATCGAAGCCGGGGTGCGCCGAAGATCGTAGAGGACGAGCAGCTCCTTCAGAGTCGATAGATCCTCGCGTAAAAGGGAGACCTCCGACAAGGCGAGATGCGAAATCAACCGCCAATGCATCGACGCGCCACGCTCGATTCGCACGCTCGGCGTGGGGCGGCACAGCATCGAGACGGGCCCGTCGAAAATCGTTCGGTCGGCGAACAAATCGCCGCCTTCGAGGCCGATCGCGAGCCGCGCGGGCAAATCGCGATTCGTGCAGGTGAGCGCGAGGCTCACCGTGCTCGTCATGGCGCGCGCGGGCGAAAAATGCGCATCGACGACGGACAGCTCGGTTTCGTAGCCCGGGCTCATCTGCGCAACCCGCGCATTGCGACGCGCAAACCAATATCGGCCGAGTTGAGACGGCTCGTCGTGATGCAGCGCGTAAAACGGCCGGAACTCCTCGACAGCCTGTTCGCCGACGCACTCCTTCACCACATGAACGGCATCGATCGAATAGACCTCGTAAGCGTGCGCGTGGCGGGCGTCGGCGATGACGGGATACGAGACAGCCTCGTGGCTGATGCGAATCGGCTCGCCGCGTCGCGCGAAGAGATTGACGACGGGCGTCGCAAAGAGACGCAGATGGTGCGCCGACAGCGTTTCGACGAGTCGCGGCGCCTGCGTTTCCCCGCGCGTCTGCCTGATCGCCACATGCAGCGTCAGCCGGCGGCATGGCCCACTGGTCCGAAGCATCTCCGCCAGGCCAAAATCGATGAAATCGAATTTCTCGGGAAACGCGAAATACTCGGTCAGCAAACGGTAGGCTGGGTGCGATCTCGCCGGGTAATCGATCAGCGCCTGATCGTCGGCGAAGCCGGTCTGCTCGATCGGCATGCCCTCGAGCCGCCTCCAGGCCCCCGGCTCGGCCGCCCCTTCCGGCTCGCTCGAATCGCCCACCTCGACGTAGGCCGCCGTAGCCCGAATGAAAATGCAATCGGCCAATGCCGCGGTAAACGACTGCTCGGCGTGAAGATAGGCGCGCAACGTCGCGAGTCCCGACGCATGCAAGCCCATATCGGGCGACGTACTCTCGAACGTGAAGGACAGCACCCCCGAGACATTGCCCGGCAACACCGGGGCATTGGGGGGCAACGCGGCGAGCGGTCGATAGCGTGCCCGCGTGATGGCGACCGGCGCCAGCGTGACGTCGAATGCGGTACGGAACTGGCAGCGCACGCCCCGAACCTCGCGGCTCTCGAGCAGAGTCCCGCGCGGAATCACGACCGGCGCGCGCGGCGCGGTCGCGGCGCTCGCGCCGAACTGAGCAATGGAGCAGGACGGAAACGGACGCAGGTAGTGCGGATAGAGCACTTCGAAAAGTGCCTCGGCAAACTCCGGATATTCGTCGTCGAGCTTTTTGTTGATTCGCGCGCCGAGCAGCGCAAAGGAATCGATCATCCGCTCGACATGCGGGTCATCGCTTTGCTCGCCGCTGATGGCAAGCCTGGCCGCGATCTTCGGGTAGCGATCCGCGAACTCGCGCGAATACTGCCGCAAAAATGCCAGCTCCCGCTCGTAATAAGGCAGCAACGCTTCCATCTATATTCCCCGAGCGCGGGCGCTTCGCTCCGTTTCTTGGCCTGCCTCTAATCACTCGTACACGCGGCTGCGCGACGCATCGGTGCTGCGCCGCGAGCGGGTGACGGAGTATTGCAGCGTGGACGCCTGCAGCATGGCATCGAAGCTGACCGGCTCTTCGGCCGGGTGGACGACGAGCTTCGCCCGGATCGCGAAGTAAAGCGCATTGGTCGATTGCGCGTTCAACTCCAACGAAACCGTCACTTCGCGCAATCGCTGCTCGTGCCGCGCGATGGCGTTACGAATCGATGTGCAAATGAACCCGCGATCGGCGTGGCTTGCGAGACTCAGTCCCGCGAAGTCGTTCAACCCGTAAGTCAAGACCGAACGCTGGCATTCGACGAGTTTCTCGAGCTGTCCTTCGGTGAACACGATACGCGTGTTGAGCAGTGCCTCGACATCGCGCGCTACGCGGCTCTTGAGCTCGTCGAGCGACATCTGCCGCATCGCGGCCGGTGCCGGCGAATGCGGATCGTCGTCGAAAAGCTTGTCGAGCAAGCTCGGTTCGAATCGCTTCATCGGTACGTGCGCGCCTCGCTCTACCCTCGGAACGGCACGGGCGGATACCGGTGCGGACACCGGCATGCCGCCCGCTTCGCAACATCAGACCGCGTAGGTCTTGTCGTTCTTCGTGAGGCTCCAGGCGCCCTGCGCATTGCCGCCCTGGTTGCCGCCCACCTTCTGCTGCGTGTACTTCCACTGGACGGCGGCATACTTGAGCGAGAACGTCTCGCTCGGCAGGCCTTCGCCCACCACGCTCGGCGCAATGCTCGAAATGATCACGTACTTGAGCTTGATTTCGAGGTATTTGACGCGCTTGCCCTCGCCGTCCGCACGCATGAAGTCGATCGTGACTTCATCGAACGTCGTGCCGCCCGAAGCGTGCTGATAAAGCAGCGGACTGACGACATCGATGTCTTTCGTGAACGTCATGTCGGCATGCTCGCAGCGCTCGGCCGTATGGCCGCCTGCCGTCGACGCCGTTGCCGAGCGCGGCTGGACGATCGAATGCGCCCACGAATTCAACTCGATCCAGCCGGTGTGGTCCTTGTCGGCGGATTCGCCTTGGATGGCAGGGTTGCCGAACTTCAAAAACATATCTTTCATGGCTTCTCGACTCCCGAAGTGGCGGTTTAAAAGCGAGCCGGGCAGCGGCCCCGGCCCGTTAAATTGAAATTGGATTTAGGTGTCAGGCGCCTGCCGGCTTGGGCAGGTCCGCGACGAGCCGCAGCGAAATCGACAGCTCGTCGAGCTGAAAATGCGGACGCAGGAACGCGACCGAGCGATACGAGCCCGGCTTGCCGGGAATCTCGGCCACCTGGATCGACGCTTCACGTAACGGAAACTGCGCCTTTTGCTCTTGCGTTGCGTTGTCGTCGAGCAGGACGTATTGCGAGATCCAGCGGTTCAGGAACGTCTCGACGTTTTGCGCCGAGGCAAAGCTGCCGATCTTGTCGCGCATCATCGCCTTCAGGTAGTGAGCGATGCGCGAGACCGAGAAAATGTATTGCAGTTGAGCGGACAGTACGGCATTCGCGTTTGCGCTGTCGGTGTTGTACTTTTTCGGCCGTTGTACCGACTGCGCCGCGAAGAACGCCGCGTAATCCGAATTCTTGCAGTGCACGAGCGGAATGAACCCGAGATCGCTCAACTCCTTTTCGCGCCGATCGGTGATCGCGATTTCGGTCGGACACTTCAGCGCGATCTCGCCGTCGTCCGTCTTGAACGTGTGCGTGGGCAGATCCTCGACGAGTCCGCCGCCTTCCACGCCGCGAATCGCGGCGCACCAGCCGAAATCGTCGAACGCGGCCGTGAGCCGTGCGGCGAACGCCCACGCGGCGTTGCACCAGAGGTACTTGTTGTGATCGGTGCCGTCCACGTCCTCGACGAAGTTGAACGAGTCCGCAACGAGGCCGTCCTTCGGATTGAACGGCAGGCGCCCCAGGTACCGCGGCAGCGTCAGGCCGACGTAGCGCGAGTCTTCGGACTCGCGGAACGACTTCCACTTCGCGTATTCGACGGTATCGAAGACTTTGCCGAGATCGCGCGGCTTGCCGAGATCGGCAAACGATTCGAGGCCGATGATCTCGGGCGACGCCGAGGTGATGAAAGGCGCGTGGGCGGCGGCGGCGACATGCGACATCTGCTCGATGAAGTACATGTCCTCCGGCTGACGTGTGATCTCGAAGTCGCCGACCAGCGCGCCGAACGGTGCGCCGCCGAACGTGCCGAACTCTTCCTCGTAGACCTTCTTGAACAGCGCGCTCTGATCGAATTCCGACGCGTTCTTGAAGTCGCGCACGATCTCGCGCTTGGCCGCATGGAGCGCCTTGATCTTGATCGTCGAACCGGTGTTGCTCTCCTTGCACAGGTATTCGAGTCCGCGCCAGGTGCTTTCCATGCGCTGAAACTCCGGCGCATGCATCACTTCGCTCAACTGAACGGAGAGCAGGCGATCGAGCTCCGCAATGCGCGCGTCGAGCGTAGCGGACAGATTGTCCGATACGACGACGGTGCCTTCGAGCACCTGGTGCGCGAGCTCGCTGATGAGGTCTTTTGCCCGCGCATGCTCCGAATCGGATTTCGCGACTTTGCTTTTTTCGACGATCTCGTCGAGCAACGACGTTGCCGTGCTCGTTTCCGCGAGCGCCGTGCTCGCCATGGCCGTTTGCTGATTCATATCACCCCCGCTCGGGCTCACTCGCCCTGCTTGTCCTGGTCCGCGTCGTTGTCACTCTCGCGCGCCGTGCCCGTCAACGTCTGCAGCTGCTGCGTGTTGGCGAGCACTTCGCTCAACAAGGTTTCCAGCTTGTCGTTGCCCGCGAGCTTGTTGCGCAGATCGGCAAGCTTCGAGCGTGCGTCGAGCAGGCGTTGCAGCGGCTCGATCTGGTTGACGACCTCGTCCGGGCTGAAGTCGGCCATCGAGCGAAAACGCAGGTCGACCGCAAACGAACCACCCGCGTCGGTCAATCGATTCTTGACCTGAAAAGCCGCGCGCGGCTCCAGGCCTTTCATGACATCGTCAAAATTGTCGCGATCGATATTGACGAACTTGCGCTCGCGCAGCTTCGGCTGCTCGACTTCCGATTGCCCGGCCAGATCGGCAACGACGCCGACGACGAACGGCAACTCCTTCACCTCGATCGCATCGCCGCGCTCGACCTCATAGGTCAGTTGCACGCGCGGCGGACGCACTTTTTGCAAGCGCTTTTGAATACTTTCTTTCTTCGCCATCGGCGGCTCCCCGAAACGTTGGTTCAAACGGACCGTTCAGCGAAGCGCGCTGAAAGGATCTGCGCCGCTGCCGGCCGGCTTTGCGGCGGCGGGTTCGTCGGGCTTGGACGCCGTCGTTGCCGCGTTCGCCCCATCCGCCCCGGCTTCTTTCGCGGCCGGCGCCGGATGACGCGCGATGCGGCGGCGCTTCGCCACGGGCTTTTTCTGCACGACTTCTTCCGGGAAGAGCGTTGCCTGCCCGAGCGTGTCGCGCAGTTCGTGAGCGAGCGTCTGAGCGTCGCTCTTCGCGTCGCCCGCAAGCGCGGCGTCCTGCCTCAATTCGCCGAGCGACTGCGTGGCAATGCGCAGGCCGCTCACGGCCAGTACGCTCTTGGCCGCGCGATCGGTCGAATCGCGCTGCAAGGCTTCTTGCGCGGCGACGATCGCCTGACCGTAGTGGTTTTGATCGAACTGGATTTGAGCGATGCGCGACCACGGCTCTTCGCGTGTCGGGTCCGCCTTGGTCAACTGTTGATACAGCGCGATCGCTTTGTCCTTGTCACCGCCTTTTGCGACGGTGTCGGCATCGGCCAGCGCCTTGTTGAATGCCTCGGGTGTGGTTTGCTGAGCCGATTGCTGTGTCGCGCAGCCAGCGATAGCGGCGCATACGAGCACCGCCGCGGAAAGTTTTATAGAAAGTCGCTGTTTCATGATTTGTTGGTACCGCCTAGCGGTTTATTTAATTCGCCCGGAAACCACAGCTTTGCTTTGCGGCGAGTGCGCGCGTATAGTACCGGCCAAATTTCCATAATTCAACTTCTATCGTGTGATATAGGTCGAGTAGGAATTCTTTGAATAAGGAACGGACACGGGCGGGGAGGAAACATTTTCCGAGTCTATTTTGAGTTGATTCCGCATTAAGCAAAATTTGCCGGACGGGGCGGCGTATTAGCCACTATACAAACTTGTCCGTTTTCTAGTTTTAAAGGATTGCAGGCGCCGTTCCGGCTGCTTTTCCCACACTTTGGATGGAGCACCGGCATCGGCCGGATTAGTTCGATGAGGCCATATTTCAGACACGCCATGGCACCGCTTGCGGTCGCCTTGTCACTCTCGGGGTGCGCCGCCGGTGTGCCCATGCTCGGCGCCGCAGCGTCGGCCGCGCTCCAGGTGGCCGGCCTCGGCAAGCCCGCCGTGCCCGACTCGCAGAAACCGCCGCGCGACATTTCGCTGACGCTCGCCGCCGCGCCCAACCTGAATGCGGCCAACGACAGGCATCCGCTTGCCGTGGTCGTGCGGCTATACGTACTCAAGGATCCGACTTCATTCCAGCAGGCCGGCTTCGACGCCTTTACCGACCCGGCGAAAGAAAAAAGCGCCCTGGGCGCGGATTTGCTCGGCGTGCGCGAGGTGACGCTGATTCCGGGCCAGCGCTATCAAATGGTGGAGAAGGTTTCGCGTGAAGCGCAGGCGTTCGGTATCGTCGCGCTCTTTCGCGATCCCGCCATGCGGCGATGGAAATTCGCCTTCGATCCGGTGAAATCGGAGAAATCCGGCATAATGATCGGCCTTCACAGTTGTGCGATGACCGTCGCGAACGGCACGGTCATTCCGCCCGATCCGGGTCTGCCTATGCCTGCGTTGAATATGCTGTCATCGGTGTCTTGCGGATGAAGGCACGCACCAATGAGCAGTCAATGCATGTTGAATGCACCTTTTATGACCGCATGCGCGGCGTTTTGACTTTCCTTGCGGATTCGAGATGAGTTATTCGGCGAAATTGCTTTGGGGAGAAGGCCTTTTTCTCAGGCCTCAACATTTCCAGCAACAGGACGCTTATCACGAGGCGCGCGTTTTCGAATCGATACGCGCCATTCAACCGTACAACTGGGGCGTACGCTCGGTGCGCTTCGATCCCGATTCGCTCAACAACAAGTCGTTGCGAATCGCGGAGCTCTCGCTCATCTTCCCGGACGGCACGCTTTATACGGCCCCGCAGGCAGACGAGTTGCCCGAATCGATCTCGCTCGATACGCTGCCCGACGGCGTCAGCGAGTTCGTCTTCTATCTCGCGCTGCATCCGTTGCGCGACACGGGCAACCACGATTCCGGCGAAACGAACGGCGGCTTCGGGTCGCGCTACGCGAGCAAGCAGTTGCCAGTAGCCGACCAGTTCACCGATGCGGCAACGGCCAATCTCACGTTCCTCAAGACGCGCGTCAAACTGATCGGCCACAACGAACCGCGCGCTCAACTGATCGCGGTGCCGAT
Organism: Trinickia sp.; assembly: GCF_057351765.1. Taxonomy (NCBI): domain Bacteria; kingdom Pseudomonadati; phylum Pseudomonadota; class Betaproteobacteria; order Burkholderiales; family Burkholderiaceae; genus Trinickia; species Trinickia sp. The sequence goes on from NZ_JBMRBK010000020.1 coordinate 131,632, forward strand.
CGCGCGCGTGAAGCGCACGGCGGCTTCGGGCTTCGAGCTCGACGAGACGTTCGTGCCGCCGACGCTTGCCATCGAAGCATCGCCCGTGCTGCACCAGTGCTTGCGTCAGCTCATCGATGCACTGCAAGCGAAGGTGAGCGCGCTTTACGGGTTTCACCGCGAGCCGACGAAGAACATCATCGAGTTCCGCTCGGGCGACATCGCCTCGTTCTGGCTGCTGCATACCGCGAATGCGGCGGTCGCATCGCTCGTGCATTTGCTGCAGCACGCATCGCTGCACCCGGAGCGGCTCTTTCAGGAGCTGCTGCGACTCGCCGGTCAATTGATGACGTTTTCCAAACGCTATTCGCTCACCGATCTGCCCGCGTATCGACATGACGATCCGGGGCCCGCGTTCGAGACGCTCGACACCATCGTGCGCGACTTGCTCGAGACCGTGATTTCGACGCGCCATTTCGCGATCGCGCTCGAAGAGGTCCGCCCTTCGTTTCATATCGGCCGCCTCGATTCGGGCAAGATCGACGAGAAGACCACCTTCTTCATCGCCGTCTCGGCGGACATGGCACCTGTCGAACTCGTCGAGGCCGTCCCCGCGCGCTTCAAGGTCGGCGCGCCTGACGACGTCGACAAGCTCGTGCTCTCCGCGATGCCCGGCGTGAAGCTCGTCTACACGCCGCAAGTGCCGCCCGCCGTGCCGGTACGCCCCGGTGCATGCTACTTCTCGCTGGACGCGCGGGGCACGCTATACGAGCGCATGCTGCAGGCACAGTCGGCGATGATCTATACGCCGTCGGGCATCAACGATCTCAAACTCGAACTCATTGCGGTGACATCGTGACCGAAGTCCCTTCCCTTTTCGGCGGCAGCGCACCGCCGGCGACGTCCGCGTCGAGCACCGAGACCGGCGCCCAGGCGCGCTCGCTGCGCGATTTGCTCTATGACGGCTTTTTCATGCTGTTTCTGCTCAAGCAAGGGCGCGAGCCAGGCGACGCGACAGAGTTCAGCTCGCGCGTGCAGTCGTTTCTCGCGGATTTCGAGCGCGGCGCGAAAAAGCTCAATGCACCCGCCGACGATGTCTACGCGGCCAAATTCGCGTTTTGCGCGGCGATCGACGAAGCGGTGCTCGCCTCTTCATTCAAGATTCGTGCGGATTGGGAGCGTCGTCCTTTGCAGCTCGTGCTCTTCGGCGAGCAGCTCGCGGGCGAAAAGTTCTTCGATCACCTCGAAGCGTGCCGCGCGCAGGGCGTCGCCCGCCTACAGTCGCTCGAAGTGTTCCACATGTGTCTGCTGCTCGGCTTTCAAGGCAAGTATTTGCTCGAAGGGCCGGAAAAGCTCGCCTACCTGAGCGCCCGGCTCGGCGACGAAATTGCCCACATGAAGGGCAAGCGCGCGTCGTTCGCGCCGCACTGGCCGCTGCCCGATCAGATCGCGCACCGGCTCAAGCATGAGGTGCCGCTGTGGACCATCGGCGCCGTATTCGCGCTCGTCGCGCTCGGTGCGTATTTCGGACTCCATACGTATTTGCGCGATTCCACGCTCCATACGCTTGCGCCTTACTCGCAGCTCGTCAAGCCTGAGGCCGAATCGGCCAATCTGACGATCTCGCTGCCTTGATCGGCGCTCAGGCGCCGCTCGCGGACGGGTTGCCGTTCGCGGGTGCGCCGAGCCCGTCGAGTACCGATTGCACGCATTCATCGACGCTGAGCTCGCGCAATGCTTGCGCGGGCAGCGTTTCATCGACGGCGCGCCCGAGCGCCGCCAATGCCCTGGGTTTCAAACGAGCCAACACGAGCGTCTGAGCGCGCGAGCGCAACTCGGCGGCAAAGATGCGCAAGGCCTCGATCGAGGTGCTGTCGACGTCGGGCGACTCCTCCAGGCTCAACATCACAGTATGCGGCGTCGGCACGTAGGCCCCGACACGAGCGCGCGTCTCGCTGAGCACACGTTCGACGTTGGCGAAGAAAAGCGGCACTTCCGGGCGCACGATCACGATGCCATCGATCGGTCGCGCGTCGGCGTGCGCGGCAATATCGACGAAGTCATGGCTCCCGCGCAGGCGGCCCAGCACGCTCACCACCGGCATCGACAAGCTGCGCAACGTCAGGAACAGGCTCACCGCGATCGCCGCGAGCAGCCCGTGCAACACGCCGAACACGAGCACGGCCGCCAGCGCGGCCATCGCGAGCAAACGATCCCGCTGCCAGACCCAATAAGGCCGGAACACGCCAGGGTCGATCGAATGGCTCACCGCGTAGATCACGATGGCGGCGAGCACCGGCTCGGGCGTGCGCGCGAGCTGCGGCAACAGGAACGACACGATGAGCGCGATCACGCATACCGCGGCGAGCCCGGCCAGACGCGTTTGCGCCCCCGCCGCCTCGTTTGCCGAGGTGGCGGAGTAGCCTGCACCGACCGGCATACCCTGCAGCAGACCCGACGCGACATTCGCCGCCCCGAGCGCAAGCAGGTCGCGGTTCGCCGAAACGCTATCGCCATGCTTGAGTGCAAACGTGCGGATCGAGCCATAGGACTCCGCGTAAAGAATCAGCATCAGCGCAAAGGCGAGCTCCACCGTTTCGAGCCATTCGGTGCGCTGAAAGGCGGGCAGCCCGAAATGCACGTTGCGCAAATCGATATCGCCGACGATCGGAATACCCCAGCGATGCCAGTCGATCCAATAGCCGGCCCCGATGCCGAGCACGATGACGACGAGTGTGGCCGGGATCCGCGCGCGGCGACCGAGCGCGAAGAGAATGGCGAGCGCAACGGCTCCGACGCCGACGCTATGCAGATTCCATTGCGGCGCCTGAACCAGGAGGTCGTAGGCGATGCGAGGCGCATCCGGGAATCGCGACTTCACGCCGACGATGCTGGAAATCTGCTTCAGGGTGATGGTCAACGCGAGGCCGAAGGCGAATCCGCGCAGCACCGGCTTGGCGATGAAATCCGACACGCCGCCCAAGCGCGCGACGCCAGCCAGCAGGAAAAGGCCGCCCGCGGCCGCGACGAGCGCGGCGGCAGCTGCGAGACGGGCGCCCGGCACGGCACTCACCGTCGCTGCGAGTACGGCGGCCGACGACGACGTCGCCGAGACGATCGCGAACCGGCTGCTGCCGAGCGCGGCATAGACGAGCAGCCCAACGAGCAGCGCGACCACGCCCGCCTGCGGAGGCAGATTGGCGAGGCCCGCATAAGCAACGGCTTCGGGCAGTAGCAGACCGGCGATCGACACGCCCGCGAGCGCGTCTTTGGCGAGCCGCAGGGAACGCGGCGGCGCGGCTTCGGGGCTCGCGTAATGGCTCGGGTCCTGAAGGTGCGCCGCGGCGGCGTGGCCGGTATCGATGGTCATGGTCGGCAAGGCGTGCGACGCCTTTTTGCTTTAGCTCTTGGCTCTCGTTGACGAACCGTCACACGGCCTTGCCCGCATCGACGCCGCTCAAGGACGTCCGCTTTGCTTGTGCACGACCGGGCCTGCGGTCTTCTTGCGCCACACCTTCCAAAGCGCCGCGAGTGCAAGCGGCACGATCGCGGCGCCGATCCCCACGAGCACGATGATATTCAGGTACTGGCGGATAAACGGGATATTGCCGAAGAAGTACCCGGCGAGCACGAGCAGCAGTACCCAGCTCAAGGCGCCCGCCACGTTGAAGAACTGAAAGCGAGAAACGCTCATACCGGACACGCCGGCGACGAACGGCGCAAACGTGCGTACGACAGGCACGAAGCGCGCCAGCACGATTGTCTTGCCGCCATGCCGCTCGTAGAAATCGTGCGTCTTTTGCAGCGCCGCGCGATCGAGAAAGCGCTCGAGATAGCGAATACGCGTATTGAACACGGCCGGCCCGATCGCACGGCCGATCGCGTAGTTCAGACTATTGCCTCCGACGGCCGCCGTCAGTAGCAGCAGGATGAGCCAGGTGAGGTTCATCTCGCCCGTCGCGCAAAACGCCCCGCCGATGAAAAGCAGCGAGTCGCCCGGCAGGAACGGCAGGATCACGAGCCCGGTCTCGCAGAAGACGATGAAAAACAGCACGGCGTACACCCACGCGCCGTATTGATTGACGAAGTCGCCAAGAAACGCGTCGATGTGCAGCACCAGGCCGACGAAATGAAGCAGCGTATCCAAATGCATCCCTTTGAGAAAAATTCCGCGCGCGACAGCGCAGGCGGCAAAGCGCTCGCGCCATGATACCGAAAGTGCCGCGCCCATCCTCGAAACAGCGCATCGCCCGGATGCGCCGCCCGGACCGGCATGGCGCCAATCGCTATAATCGCGGCATGTCCGAATTCCCCGAACCGCCCACGCGCGCCGACAGCACGCCCGCCCGCTCCCTGCGCGCGATCGCCCCGCTGCCCGACCAGTTGATCAGCCAGATTGCGGCCGGTGAAGTGGTCGAGCGGCCGGCCTCCGTCGTCAAAGAGCTGCTGGAGAATGCGCTCGATGCCGGTGCGAAAACGCTGCGCATCGTGCTGGACGCGGGCGGCGTAAAGCGGATTTCGATCGCCGACGACGGCTGCGGCATTCCGGCGGCCGAATTGCCGCTCGCGTTGATGCGTCATGCGACGAGTAAGATTCGATCGCTCGCCGAACTCGAAGCCGTGGCGACGCTCGGTTTTCGCGGCGAGGCGCTCGCTTCGATCGCCTCGGTCGCCGAAACGTTCATTACGAGCCGCACCGCGGACGCACCGCACGCCACGCGTATCGACGCTCAAACGGGCGCATTGTCGCCCGCGGCCGGCGCCGTTGGCACCACCATCGAAATCCGCGAGCTTTACTTCAACACGCCGGCGCGCCGGAAGTTCCTGAAAAGCGAGCAGACCGAACTCGGCCACTGCATCGAAATGATCCGTCGCGCGGCCCTCGCGCGCCCCGACGTGGCGATTTCGGTGCTTCACAACGGGCGCGCGCTCGAACACTGGAACGCGAGCGAGCCGGCCCAGCGTGTCGCGAAGATTCTCGGCGAAGGCTTCGCGCTCGCGCACCTGCCGCTCGACGAGCAGGCCGGACCGCTCGCGCTCTACGGCTGCGCCGGACTGCCGACCGCAAGCCGCGGCCGCGCCGATCAGCAGTACTTTTTCGTCAACGGCCGCTTCGTGCGCGACAAGCTGCTCACGCACGCCGTGCGCGCAGCCTACGAGGACGTGCTGCACGGCGATCGCTATCCGTCTTATGTGCTCTTTCTCGATCTGCCGCCCGAAGCGGTCGATGTGAACGTGCATCCCTCGAAGATCGAGGTGCGCTTTCGCGATTCCCGCGCCGTGCACCAGTTCGTCTTTCACGCGCTGCAGCGAGCGCTGGCGCGGGAAGCGGGCGCCTCGCCGGAAACCACGGCCGGCGGACACGCCACTCACCTCGCGGCCGAGCCGCAGCAGGGGTCGAATTGGCCGGGCTCCGGCGGACTCGCGCCATCGGCACCGGTTGGCGCGACGCCATCGGCCACGGTCCGCTCGGGCACGACCTGGATGCGCGATGCGCGCATGACGCAGGGCAGGCTGCCGGTCGCGCAGCCGTTGGCCCTCTACGATGCGTTGTTCGGGCGCAAGGACATCGAAGCCGGCGGCGCCGATGGGGCCACGCACGCCGTCGGCGGCATGCTCGAAGCCCGCGACAGTGCCGAGCCGCTCTATACCACGCATGCCGGCGCACCCGGAACGGACGACGACCATCCGCTCGGCTATGCGCTGGGCCAGATCCACGGCATCTATGTGCTCGCGCAGAATGCGCGTGGCCTCGTGATCGTCGACATGCATGCAGCTCACGAGCGCATCCTTTACGAGCAATTCAAGCGCGCGCTCACCGAGCGTGCGATCGCGGTGCAGCCGCTCCTGTTGCCGATCTCGATGCCCGCGGACGCCGTCGAAATCGGCACGGTCGAGGAAGAACGCGAGACGCTCGATGCGCTCGGCTTCGACCTCGCGGCGCTCTCCCCCACCACACTCGCCATTCGCGCGGTACCGGCGCTGCTGAAAGACGCGGATTTGCCCGCCCTTGCGCGTGCCGTGCTCGCCGACCTGCAGGCCTACGGCGGCTCGCGCGTACTGACTGAGCGGCAGCACGAGCTGCTTGGCACGCTCGCCTGCCATCACGCGGTGCGTGCGAACCGGCGCCTGACGCTCGACGAGATGAACGCGCTGTTGCGACAGATGGAGGCGACCGAACGCGCCGACCAATGCAATCACGGGCGCCCCACCTGGTACCAGCTTTCGCTCGCCGATCTCGATCGCCTCTTCATGCGCGGGCAGTGAGCGAGACGGCATGAATCGGCCTGCCATTGCCTGCCTGCTCGGCCCGACGGCATCGGGCAAGACCGCCGCCGCGCTCGCTTGCGCCGAGCGGCTGCCGATCGAGATCGTCAGCGTGGATTCCGCGCTGGTCTATCGCACGCTCGATATCGGCACCGCCAAACCGACACCGGCCGAACGCGCGGCGGTACCCCATCATCTGATCGACATCGTCGAGCCTACCGCCAGTTATTCGGCCGCCGAATTTCGCGCCGACGCATTGCGGCTGATCGACGAGGTTCGCGCACGCGGCCACATTCCGCTCTTCGTCGGCGGCACGATGCTCTATTACCGGGCGCTGGCGCACGGCCTCGACGACCTGCCCGCCGCCGACGCGGACATCCGGGCAGAGCTCGAAGCGCAGGCTGCCCGCGCGGGCTGGCCGGCTTTGCATGCCCGGCTTGCCGCCGTCGACCCCATTACGGCCGCAAGGCTCGCGCCGAACGATGCGCAGCGGATTCAGCGCGCACTGGAAATCTATCTCGTTGCGGGACAGCCGATGTCGACACTGCTCGCCTCGGCGGCGGGAAGCCGCGAAGCGTCGCCGTACCGGTTCGTGCCGATCGCGCTGGAGCCGTCGGACCGCGGCGCGCTCCATGCGCGCATCGCGCGGCGCTTCGATGCGATGCTGGCGGCCGGATTCATCGATGAAGTGGCCGCGTTGCGCGCGCGCGGAGATCTCGATCCGTCGATGCCTTCGATGCGCTGCGTCGGCTACCGGCAGGCCTGGGAATACCTCGATGGAACGATCGATTCGGCCACGATGCGGGACAAAGCGATCTTTGCGACACGGCAGTTGTGCAAACGGCAACTGACCTGGCTGCGCGCGATGACGGAGCGCATCGTCATCGATTGCTGCGAGGACTCGGCCACGCACGACGCCGTCGAAGCGATAGAACGCGCGCTCGATACGCGCTGAGCGAAAAAAAACCGCTCGAGCATAGGCCGAGCGGCTTTTTCGATGCGGCCCGCCCGTCGCGCGAACGCGAACGACGGCGCTTGCGAGCCCTTTACACGACGATCGTCTGCGCTTCGCCTTCGGCCCGCGCACGCACGACGCCGATTTTCCAGACGGCTTCGCCGGCTGCGCCGAGTTGTCGGATCGCCTCGTCGGCGTCCGCCGCCGCCACGATGACGGCCATGCCGATCCCGCAATTGAAGACGCGATGCATTTCCGCATCGGCCACGCCCCCGTGCTGCTGCAACCACGAAAAGAGCGGCGGCATCGGCCACGCGCCGTTGCGAAGTTCAGCCGTCAGGTGCTCGCCGAGCACGCGCGGAATGTTCTCGACGAGACCGCCGCCCGTGATGTGCGCCATGCCTTTGACCGCGATGTTCTGCATCAACGCGAGCAGCGGCTTCACGTAGATGCGCGTGGGCGCCATCAACGTGTCGGCCAGCGAGCGGCCATGAAAATCCGCCGAAAGATCAGGGTTGGCGCGCTCGATGATCTTGCGCACGAGCGAAAACCCGTTGGAATGAATGCCGCTCGACGCGAGCCCGAGCACCACGTCGCCCGCGGCGATCGTGCTGCCGTCGATGATCTTGCTCTTTTCGACCGCGCCCACCGCAAAACCGGCCAGATCGTATTCGCCATCGGGGTACATGCCCGGCATTTCAGCGGTTTCGCCGCCGATCAGCGCACAGCCGGCAAGCTCGCAGCCCTGGGCGATACCCTTCACGACCGTGGCCGCGGTGCCCACATCGAGCTTGCCGCAGGCGAAGTAATCGAGGAAGAAAAGCGGCTCGGCGCCTTGCACGAGGATGTCGTTGACGCTCATCGCGACGAGATCCTGACCGACCGTGTCGTGCTTGTTCAGATGAAACGCGAGCTTGAGCTTCGTTCCGACGCCGTCCGTGCCGGATACGAGCACGGGCTCGCGGTATTTCTTCGGCACCTCGAAAAGCGCGCCGAAACCGCCGATGCCGCCCAGCACGCCGTCGCGCAGCGTCCTCTTCGCAAACGGCTTGATTGCGTCGACGAGCGCGTCGCCCGCGTCGATATCGACGCCCGCATCGCGGTACGACAGACCCTGAGCCGGATGCTGCCCATCCGGAGCCGATTTCGGTTGATTCATGGGGGAGTGCGAGAAGGTCGGTAAAATGCGATTTTAACTGATGTCGGCTTCGATTCCGTGCTACTCGTCGGCAGGCCGTCCCGAACCGCTCGCCGACCCACCAGGAAACGCTTTTGTCGCAGAACTCTCCGCTTCTCACGCCTTATCAGCGCCAGGCCCTTTTCTGGGGTGCCGTCGCACTCGGCCTCGGCATGCTCCTATGGCTGCTGCGCCCCGTGCTCACCCCGTTTTTGCTCGGCGCGATCCTCGCCTACATCCTGCAACCCGGAGTGGGATGGCTCGTGCGCAAGCGCGTGCCGCGCGGGCTCGCCGCGCTCGTGATGATGCTGTTTTTCGCGCTGCTCGTGACGCTGCTGGTGCTGCTCGTGTTCGCCGTCGTGCGGCGCGAAGGCCCGCAACTGCAACAGCAGATCCCGGGGCTCATCGCGCGGCTGCACGATTGGGCTCAGCCGAAACTCGCGTTCCTCGGCTTTGGCGACGTCTTCGATTTCTCGAGCCTGCGCGACATGCTGACAAGTCAGATCGAAGGCAGCGCGCAGGCCGTCGCGCTGGCGGTCTGGAAATCGGTGCGCACCAGCAGCAACGTGATGATCACGGTGGTGGGCGACCTCGTCATGGTGCCGCTCGTGCTCTTTTACCTGCTGTACGACTGGAACATGATGCTTGCGCGCGTCGCCTCGTTCGTGCCGCGGCGCTGGCTCGCGAAAACCACCGAGCTCGTCATCGAGATGGACGGCACGCTTTCGCAATATCTGCGCGGCCAGTTGCTCGTGATGGGCATCCTCGCCATCTATTACGCCGCCGCGCTCAGCGTCGCCCGCTTCGAAATCGCGCTGCCGGTCGGCGTATTCACCGGCCTTGCCGTCTTCATTCCCTACGTGGGCTTCGCGACAGGGCTCATCCTCGCGCTGCTCGCCGCGCTGCTGCAGTTCGGCGACTGGTACGGCTTCGCGGCGGTGGCCGTCGTCTACGGCATCGGCCAGATTCTCGAAAGCTTCATTCTGACGCCGCGGCTCGTCGGCGAGCGCATCGGCCTGCATCCGCTCGCCGTGATCTTCGCGCTGCTCGCATTCGGCCAGTTGTTCGGCTTTTTCGGAGTGCTGCTCGCCCTGCCCGTCAGTGCCATCCTCTCGACTGCGCTGCGCGAAGTGCGCCGCGGCTACCTGGCAAGCGGGCTTTACAAGAACTGACCGTGACCGTGCTGCGCCAACTGACGCTCGATCTGGGCACGCCGCCGCCCTCGACATTCGACAATTTTTTCGCCGGGACCAACGCGGAGCTCGTCACGCGGCTCGCCGAGCTCGACGGCGCGCTCGCGGCCGGCCCGGTGGCCGACCGCACGTTCTACATCTGGGGCGAGCCGGGCAGCGGGCGCAGCCATCTGCTGGCAGCGCTCGTGCATAGCACGGGGCCCCAGCGCGCCCGCTTCGTCGGCCCGCAAAGCGCGCTCGCGGCATTCTCGTTCGACGCGCGCGTGCCGATCTATGCGATCGACGACTGCGATAAGCTCTCGAGCGCGCAACAAGTCGCCCTGTTCAACCTCTTCAACGAGGTGCGCGCGCAGCCGTCGGCGGCGCTCGTCGCCACCGGCAATGCCGCGCCGATCGCGCTGGCCGTGCGCGAGGATCTGCGTACCCGGCTCGGCTGGGGGCTGGTCTTTCACCTCGCTCCCCTGCCGGACGACCGCAAAGCCGCCGTGCTCAGGCAAGCGGCCAGGGAGCGAGGCATTGCGCTAGCCGAGGACGTCCCGAGCTATCTGCTCACGCACTTTCGCCGCGACATGCCGAGTCTGATGGCATTGCTCGATGCGCTCGACCGCTTCTCGCTCGAGCAAAAGCGCGCCGTCACGCTGCCGCTGTTGCGCACCATGCTCGCTCAGCCGGCCGCCTGGCAGGGCGCGCAGGACGTGGACGCGAGCCCGTCCGAACGATCGGCGGATGCGCCGCCCGGCGCTCAGGCCACTGGCCCGCGCCGGTTCAAGTAAAATGCGCCCTCATGACCCATCTCGCACTTTTCGACCTCGACCACACGCTCATCCCGACCGACAGCGACCACGAATGGGGCCGCTTCATGGTCAAGCTGGGCATTGTCGACTCCGAGCGCTTCATGCTTGACGTCGATCGCTTCTACGCCGACTACAAGGCTGGCCAGCTCGACATCCATGCGTACCTCGAAGCGATGCTCACGCCGCTTGCCAAGTATTCGCGCGAGCAACTGGCGGCCTGGCACGAGCAGTTCATGCACGAAGTCATCCGGCCCGCACTGGTTCCGGTCGCGCTCGAACTCGTGCGCAGCCATCAGGACAAGGGCGACCTCTGCTGCATCGTCACGGCGACGAACGAATTCATCACGCGGCCGATCGCCGACGCGTTCGGCGTCGAAATGCTGATCGCCTGTGAAGTCGAAACCGTCGACGGCCAGCCCGGGTCGGCGTTCACAGGCCGAGGCGCCGGCACGCCGAGCTACCGCGAAGGGAAGATCGTGCGCGTGGAGTCATGGCTGGCGTCGCTCGGCAAAACGCTTGCCGGGTTCGAGCGCAGCTACTTTTACAGCGATTCGCATAACGATATTCCGCTGCTGGAGAAAGTCACCGATCCGATCGCGACCAATCCCGACGCAACGCTGCGCGCGCACGCCGAAGCGAAAGGCTGGCGCATCCTCGATCTTTTTGAACCGTCGTGATCAAGAAACTCATCCGCAAACTGCTGGGCCACGACTCGCCCGCGCCCGTCGACGCACCCGAGGCCGCTCGGTCGCACCAGGATTCGCCGCCGCTCGACGAGAACGAATCACGTCCCGCGAAACCGCGCCGCAAGCCTGCGCGCGCAGGCGGCAAGAGTGCGCCGCCCGAGCCCGACGTTCCCGTCATTCTGTCCTCGGACATTCACGGCATCGATCCGACGCTGATCTCGCGCAACGCGGTTCGCGTCACCGATACGCTGCAGCAGGCCGGCTACCGCGCATTCATCGTCGGCGGAGCCGTCCGCGATCTGCTGCTTGGCATTGCGCCGAAAGATTTCGATGTCGCGACGGACGCGACGCCCGAAGAAGTCCAGAAGCTTTTTCGCCGCGCGCGGCTGATCGGGCGGCGCTTTCAGATCGTTCATGTCCAGTTCGGACAGGAAATCATCGAAGTCTCGACGTTCCGGGCACTCGTCGACACGCCGCAGGACGCGCCGCAAGCGGCGCCCGCGGGCGGCGCGCCGGGCAGACGGTCGCGCCGCGACGAACTCGATCGGCGTACGCACGCCGTCGATGCCAGCGGACGCGTACTGCGCGATAACGTCTGGGGCGAGCAGCACGAGGATGCGACGCGGCGCGATTTCACGATCAACGCGATGTACTACGATCCGGCGACGCAAACGGTGCTCGACTATCACAACGGGATGGCCGATGTCCGGGCGCGCATGCTGCGGATGATCGGCGATCCGGCGACGCGCTATCGCGAGGATCCCGTCCGGATGCTGCGCGTCGTGCGCTTTGCCGCGAAGCTCGGCTTCGAGATCGACGATGCCACCCGCGCACCGGTCACGGCGCTCGCGGATCTCATCCACAACGTGCCGGCCGCCCGGCTGTTCGACGAAATGCTGAAACTGCTGCTGTCGGGCCACGCGCTCGCGTGCCTCCAGCAGTTGCGCAAGGAAGGACTTCACCACGGGCTGCTGCCTTTGCTCGATGTCGTGCTCGAGCAGCCGCACGGCGAATCGTTCGTCACGCTCGCCCTGAACAATACGGACGCACGCGTGCGCGCCGGCAAACCGGTTTCACCCGGCTTTTTATTCGCCACGCTGCTCTGGCACGACATGCAACAGCGCGCACAGCAATTCGAGCGCGACGGCGAATATCCCGTCCCCGCGCTGCATCGCGCCATGGACGATGTGCTCGACAAGCAAACCGAGAAGCTCGCCATCCACAAGCGCTACTCGGCCGACATGCGCGAGATCTGGGGATTGCAGGCGCGCCTGGAAAAACGCTCGGGGCGCAGCGCGCTCAAGCTCATCGAACACCAAAGATTTAGAGCGGGGTATGATTTCCTCCTGCTGCGCTGCGAGTCGGGCGAACTCGATCCGTCGATCGGCCAATGGTGGACGGCCTTCATCGAGGGCGATTCGGCGGCGCGCGAAGCGCTGCTTTCGGAAGGCGGCCGGGAGCGGGCACCGCGCAAGCGCCGGCGCCGCGGCGGCCGCAGCCGCGCCAAGACGGGCGAAGCGGAATCGTCGAGCGATGCGGTCAGTCCCGCCACGCACGACGTGCGCGAGGAGTGACGGGCGCGGCTGTGCGCGTCCGGAGTGGTCAAGTCGTGGAGTCGTAGGAAGCCATGTGATGACGGTTGCTTATCTCGGCCTCGGTGCAAATCTCGGCGATGCCCGGCAGTCCTTGAAGGATGCGGTCGTCTGCCTTGCCCAACAGCACACCATCACCGTGCTCGCCAAGTCGAGCCTTTATCGGACTGGACCGATCGATGCCGAAGGCGACGACTACTACAATCTCGTCGTCAAAGTCGAGACGACGCTCAGTCCCCATGCCCTACTCGCGCTGTGCCACCGCATCGAGCACCAGTTCGGGCGGGAGCGCCCGTTTCACAACGCTCCGCGCACGCTCGATCTCGATATCGTGCTATACGGCGAAGAGCGCATCGACGATACCGATTTGACGATTCCCCACCCGCGCGCCGCCAAACGCGCGTTCGTGCTGGTACCGCTCCTCGAAATCGACCCCGAGCTTGCGATTCCCGGTGTCGGTCCCGCGAAGGCGCTCGTTGCGGCGGTCGCCGATCAGCGCATCGAGAAGGTTCAAACCTGCCGCTGTGCGTTACTCGACAAGCTTGGTATCAAGCGCGAGGCGCCTCCTTCCACCGACAGCGATTGCCGATGACTCATCCCGCCATCACCGTCGAGGCGCCGGATCGCCGCGCGCCGTGCCGCTACCTCGCGATCGAGGGGCCCATCGGAGCAGGCAAGACCTCGCTCGCAGAACGACTCGTCGAGCGCTGGTCGATGCGGCCTCTTTTCGAACGCGCCAACGAGAATCCCTTTCTCGCGCGGTTTTATGGCGATATGGCGCGCTATGCGCTGCCTACGCAGTTGCACTTCGCACTGCAGCGCATCGACGAAGCGCGTGAAGCAGCCGAAGCGCTCGCCAACGGCGCGTCGCTCGTCGCGGACTACATCGCGCAAAAGAACGATATCTTCGCCCGCATCACGCTCGATGACGAGGAGTGGCGTCTTTATCGAAAGCTGGCAGGCCATCTCGACGCCGTAGCGCCCGTACCCGATCTCGTCGTCTATCTTCAAGCGAGCCCCGCGACGCTCCTGCAGCGCGTTCAAAAGCGCGCCCGGCCCGAGGAAGCGCCGATGTCCGAGGCATATTTACGCAAACTTGCCGAAGCTTACGACCAATTCTTCTATCACTTCGATGCCTGCCCGGTGTTGACCGTCAATACCGAGCATTTGAATCCGCTCGAGTCGGCAGCGGATCTCGAACTCGTCGTCGAGCGCATCGAAACGATGCGCGGCCGCAAGGCGAGCTTCGTCAAAGCACAGTGAGCAGCCCGGCCGCGATCTGGCCGGGCGCTTTCCACTCTCTTTCCGGGAACGGGACATCCGATGACCTACCTGCAGGAAACCAGCCGGCCCAAGGTGACCGTGCCGAAGCTCCAGGCGATGCGCGACGCGGGCGAAAAAATCGCGATGCTGACCTGCTATGACGCGAGCTTCGCGTCCCTGCTCGATCGCTCGGGCGTCGATGTGCTCTTGATCGGCGATTCGCTCGGCAATGTACTGCAAGGACATACGACGACGCTGCCCGTCACGCTCGAGGACATCGCCTACCACACGAGCTGCGTCGCACGCGTCGATCCGCGCGCGCTCGTGGTGGCCGATCTGCCTTTCGGCAGCTACGGTACGCCGGCCGAGGCGTTTGCCAGCTCGGTCAAAATCATGCGCGCCGGCGCGCAGATGGTGAAGCTCGAAGGCGGCGAATGGCTCGCCGATACGGTGCGCTATCTCGTTGAACGATCCGTGCCCGTCTGCGCGCATGTGGGGCTCACGCCGCAATCGGTGCATGCGTTCGGCGGTTTCAAGGTACAGGGAAAGACCGACGCCGCTGCCGCGCAGCTCGTGAGCGATGCCCGAGCGGTTCAGGATGCCGGCGCGCAGTTGATCGTGCTGGAAGCCATTCCCTCCGCGGTGGCCTCGGGCGTGACGAACGAATTGCGGATTCCGACGATCGGCATCGGCGCGGGGCTCGACTGCTCGGGGCAGGTGCTCGTCCTTCACGACATGCTCGGTATCTATCCGGGCAAGCGGCCGCGCTTCGTCAAGGACTTCATGGCCGGCGCGCCGAGCATCGCGGCAGGGATCGAGGCCTATGTGAAGGCCGTCAAGGATGGGACGTTCCCGAGCCCCGAACACGAGTTTTGAGCCTCACTGAGGCCCGGCTTCGTCCTGCTGTACCGGTACGATCCGCGCCGGCAGCGCGCCACGCAAGGCATTGCATATCAGCAACGCTTCGGCGGCGTGAAGCTCGCGCAAGGTCAGCTCCCGCTCCGCGGCGCCAAACGCGCGATCGTCGAGCAGTACCGCGCGCATCACCCCGGGCAGCACACCCGCGGAAAGGGGCGGCGTCCACCAGCGGCCCTCGAGCTTGACGAAGACGTTCGAGCGGCCGCCCTCGGTCAACTCGCCGCGCTCGTTGAAAAAGAGCGTGTCGAACGCACCATGCGCTTCGGCCTCGCGCCAGCCGCGATCGTATTCGGCGCGACGCGTCGTCTTGTGCCGTAACAGCCAGTCGTTCGAGCGCATCGGCGCAAATCCGTGCTCGGGAGCCAGCAGCACGCCAACGAACGACCCCTCCGCCTCATCGCCTTTTGCCGGTCCGCCGAGCGTCACGACCGGAACGAGCGGCGCAGTCACGATGACGGCCCGCCCCTCCTTCGATAACGCAAGCCGGAAACGATGTTCGCCGCCGGCGCTCAAATGCGCGCAACGCTCGGCGATCTGCTCGCGCAGTGCCGACTCCTCGAAAACAAAACCGAGCTCGGCCGCGCTGGCTGCAAGACGCGCGAGATGGCGGTCGAGATGCGCCACGCCCGCCTCGCGCGAAGCCCGCATCGTTTCGAACAGCTCGAAGCCCGGATCGGCGCCGGTCAGGAATTTCGCCTTCAGCCGGCACTCCGCCAGTTCGTCGGCCGCGACGCTGTCGAGCACGATCCCGCCGCCCACGCCCATCGTTCCGGCGCGCAACCCCGTTGCTTCGTCCGGCGCGTCGAGTGTCAAAGTGCGGATCGTCACGGACAGGCAGAAGTCGCCGCACGGATGCGGCGCGTCCGGAGTGCTATCGGAAGGGGCGTCGTACCAACCGATCGTTCCGGTATAAAGCCCCCGCGGCGTGGTCTCGATCTCGTCGATGAGTTCCATCGTCCGGTGTTTGGGCGCACCCGTGATCGAGCCGCAGGGGAAAAGCGCCCGCATGATGTCGGCAAAAGAGGCGCCGTCGATCAGATCGGCCTCGATCGTCGACGTCATCGCCCAAATCGACGGATACGGTTCGATCGAGAACAACGCCGGCACCTGCACCGAGCCGATCTTCGCCACGCGCGAGACGTCGTTGCGCAGCAAATCGACGATCATCAGGTTCTCGGCGCGGTTTTTCGGATCGCTGCGCAGGAACGCTTCGGCGCGTGCATCCTGCTCGGGCGTGCGGCCCCGCGCCGTCGTTCCTTTCATCGGGCGCGTGCGCAACCGCGCGCCGGTCTTTTCGATGAAGAGTTCCGGCGAGCACGAAACGATCCACCGATCCGCCGGCAGCGCGATGAGTGCGCCGAAATGTACGGGCTGTCTGGCGCGTAGCCGCCGGTACAGCCCGAGCGGCGAGCCGAACACATCGAACTTCAGTCGATAGGTGTAGTTGATCTGGTAGGACTCGCCCGCGCGCAATGCCTCGTGAACGGCGGCAATCGCCGCATCGAATTCGTCGGGCGTCACGCTTTCCGCAACATGGGCCGTACCCGCCACCGATGGGTCGATGCCGGTATCTTGCGAGAACGCGGCGCCATCCAGGCGATCGCGCTCGGCAAGCCAAGCGTCGACTTCGTCGCGCGTGAGCTTCTCGCATCGCTCGAACAATAAAAAACGCAGCGAGCCTGAGCCGCGCTGCGTCGAATGGGTTCGCGCGAGATGCAGGTCGCGCCCGAATTCGTAATCGCCGAGAACGAGCGCATGAAGCCCGCCGCGCACATCGGCCGCGGCGGCAGCGCACACTTCGTCGAGCTTCGAAGCCTCACGCGCTACGTGCTCGCGCACGAAGCGCGTGTACAAACGGCTCGAACGGCACGCCGCGCTCGCGTCGCAATCGTCGAGCAGCGCGAATACCGTGCCGCGTTCGTCAACATTCATCGTTCATACCCGCAGCAACGGACTGCCCGGCGCCTCTCGCTCGAGGTCAATCGAAAAAGCTTTTTACCTTGTCGAACCAGCTTTTGCTCTGGGGACTATGGCGCGGCCCGCCCTCCACGAGCGATTTCTCGAACTGCTTGAGCAGTTCGCGCTGCGTGTCGGTCAGCTTCACGGGCGTTTCCACCTGCACATGGACGTATAGATCCCCAGCCACGCTCGAACGCAGGCCTTTGATGCCCTTGCCGCGCAACCGGAACGTCCGGCCCGATTGCGTCCCCTCGGGCACCGTGAAGCTCGCGCGGCCTGCAAGCGTAGGCACCTCGATCTCGCCGCCCAGCGCCGCCGTCGTGAACGGGATCGGCATCTGGCAGTGCAGATCGTCGCCTTCGCGCTCGAAGACCGAATGCGGCTTGATATGGATCTCGACGTACAAGTCGCCCGGCGGACCGCCGTTGACACCCGGCTCGCCGTTGCCCGACGAGCGAATACGCATGCCGTCGTCGATCCCCGCCGGAATCTTCACTTCGAGCGTCTTCGTTTCCTTCACCTTGCCGGCGCCGTGGCAGTTCGTGCAGGGATCGGGGACGTAGGTCCCGCTGCCGTGGCACTTCGGGCAAGTCTGCTGGATGCTGAAAAAGCCCTGCGACATGCGCACCGCGCCCGCTCCATGACAGGTCGGGCAGGTTTCGGGCTTCGTGCCGGGTTTCGCCCCGGAACCGTGGCAGACCTCGCAGCCCACCCACGTCGGTACGCGGATCTGTGTCTCGCAACCGTGCGCCGCCTGCTCCAGCGTGACTTCCATGCTGTAACGCAGATCGGCGCCGCGATAGACCTGCGGGCCCGCGCGACGGCCGCCACCGCCGGCCGCCTGACCGAAGATGTCGCCAAAGATGTCGCCGAACGCATCGGCGAAGCCGCCAAAGCCGTGCGCACCGGCGCCCGCCATGTTCGGATCGACGCCTGCGTGACCGTACTGGTCGTACGCCGCACGCTTTTGCGAATCGGAGAGCATTTCGTAGGCCTCTTTCGCCTCCTTGAAGTGCTCTTCCGCATTCTTGTTGTCTGGATTGCGGTCCGGGTGATACTTCATCGCGAGCTTGCGATACGCCTTCTTGATCTCGTCGTCGCTCGCGTTTTTCGCAACGCCCAGAACCTCGTAGTAATCCCGTTTCGCCATCGGCTCACCACCGGCCGCGCAGCGCGCACGACCGCTCCTTTCACATGCTGTGGAGTCTTCCGACTCGTTCGGACATGCCCCTCGCCGGCTACCGCTTCGCAGCCGTCACAAGCACGCCGCCCATAAAGCAAATGTGCCCGGAGAACCCGAAGGTTCGCCAGGCGCGTCACCGGCCGGCCCCCCGAAGGGTACCGGCCGCCGTTTCGGCTAAGCCTTCGCTTAGTCCTTCTTCACTTCCTTGAAGTCCGCGTCGACCACGTCGTCTTCCGCGGGTTTGCTCGACGCCTGGCCTGCGCTCGCACCGTTGCCGGCACCGGTGGCCGCACCCGCGGCGCCTTGCGCCTGCATGTCGGCATACATCTTCTCGCCGAGCTTTTGCGAGACCTTGGCCACGGCTTCGATCTTCGCTTCGATCGCCGCCTTGTCGCTCGAGCCGCTCTTCAACGTTTCCTCGAGCTCCTTCAGCGCCGATTCGATGCTCTCCTTCTCGCCGGCGTCGAGCTTCTCGCCGTACTCGGTCAGCGCCTTGCGGGTGCTGTGCACGAGCGCGTCACCCTGGTTGCGGGCATCGGCCAGCTCACGCAGACGGTGATCTTCCTCGGCATTGGCTTCGGCATCCTTCACCATCTTTTCGATCTCGGCTTCGGACAGGCCCGAGTTCGCCTTGATCGTGATCTTGTTTTCCTTGCCCGTACCCTTGTCGCGCGCGCCGACGTGCAAGATACCGTTCGCGTCGATGTCGAACGTCACCTCGATCTGCGGCACGCCACGCGGTGCGGGCGGAATGCCCTCCAGGTTGAACTCGCCGAGCAGCTTGTTGCCGGCCGCCATTTCGCGCTCGCCCTGAAACACCTTGATCGTCACGGCCGACTGGTTGTCGTCCGCCGTCGAATACACCTGCTGGTGCTTCGTCGGAATCGTGGTGTTCTTGCTGATCATCTTCGTCATGACGCCGCCCAGCGTTTCAATGCCGAGCGACAGCGGCGTCACGTCGAGCAGCAGCACGTCCTTGCGGTCGCCGGACAGCACCTGCCCCTGGATCGCGGCGCCCACGGCCACCGCCTCGTCCGGGTTCACGTCGCGGCGCGGCTCCTTGCCGAAGAACTCCTTGACCGTTTCCTGAACCTTCGGCATGCGCGTCATGCCGCCGACGAGAATCACGTCGTCGATATCGCTCACCTTCACGCCCGCATCCTTGATGGCGATGCGGCACGGCTCGATCGTACGCTGGATCAGATCCTCGACGAGCGCTTCGAGCTTCGCACGCGTGATCTTGAGGTTCAAGTGCTTCGGCCCCGAGGCATCCGCGGTGACGTACGGCAGATTGATTTCGGTCTGCTGGCTCGACGACAGCTCGATCTTCGCCTTCTCGGCCGCTTCCTTCAAACGCTGCAGCGCGAGCACGTCCTTCGAGAGGTCGACACCCTGCTCTTTCTTGAACTCGCCGATGATGTAATCGATGATGCGCTGGTCGAAATCCTCACCGCCAAGGAACGTATCGCCGTTCGTCGACAGCACTTCGAACTGCATCTCGCCGTCGACGTCCGCGATTTCGATGATCGAAATGTCGAACGTACCGCCACCGAGGTCATAGACCGCGATCTTGCGATCGCCCTTCTCGGCCTTGTCGAGACCGAACGCGAGCGCGGCCGCCGTCGGCTCGTTGATGATCCGCTTGACTTCGAGACCGGCGATCCGGCCCGCGTCCTTCGTGGCCTGACGCTGGCTGTCGTTGAAGTACGCCGGCACGGTGATCACCGCTTCGGTGACCGGCTCGCCGAGGTAGTCTTCGGCGGTCTTCTTCATCTTGCGCAGGACTTCGGCGGAGATTTGCGGCGGCGCGAGCTTGTTGTCGCCCACTTTCACCCAGGCGTCGCCGTTGTCGGCCTTGACGATCTCGTAGGGCATCAGGCCGATGTCCTTTTGCACTTCCTTTTCCTCGAAGCGGCGGCCGATCAGGCGCTTGACCGCAAAGAGCGTTTTCCTCGGGTTCGTCACCGACTGACGCTTGGCCGGCGCGCCGACGAGGATTTCCCCATCCTCCATGTACGCGATGATCGACGGCGTCGTCCGGGCGCCTTCCGAATTTTCGATCACCTTGACCTGATTGCCTTCCATCAGCGCCACGCACGAATTCGTGGTGCCGAGGTCGATGCCGATGATTTTGCCCATTTTTCCTAATCTCCTGACTTTCAGTCCGTAGCAGCGGCGCCTACCGGGGAGCCGCTCCTGCTCGATTCATAACTGCACTCAACATGAGTGCTCGCGCATCGTTTTCAAGGCCCCGGGGCCAATGCGGTCATTGGTTTTTTGCGTTGCGCCCGGGCGCCCGGCGCGGTTACTTGGGCTGGGCCACCGTCACGAGGGCCGGCCGCAGTACGCGGTCGGCGATGACATAACCCTTTTGCAACACCGATACGACGGTATTGGGCTCCTGATCGGCCGGCACCATCGAGATGGCCTGGTGCTGGTGCGGATCGAATTTCTCGCCGACAGGGTTCAGTGCCACGACACGTCCTTTTTCCATGGCGGCCGTCAACTGGCGCAGCGTCAATTCGACGCCTTCACGCAGCTTCGCGATGTCGCCCGACGAGTCCGACAGCGCGGCCTCGAGACTGTCGACCACGGGAAGCAGGTGCTCGGCAAAAGCCTCGATCGCGAATTTGCGCGCCTTCGAGATGTCTTCGGCCGCGCGGCGGCGTACGTTTTCGGTCTCGGCCTTGGCGCGCAGGAAGCTCTCCTCGAGTTCAACGAGCTTGGCCTGAGCCTCGGCGAGTGCCGTCTCGGCCTGATTGGCAGCCTGCTGGTTGGCGGCCTGCGCCTGCGATTCCTCGGCAGCGGGTGCCGCTTGCGTGGCGACGCTCTCAGCCATGGGTTGCGCCGTATCGCCTGCCGAAGCGGGGTTCTGATCAGCGGGGTTGTCTTGCGGGTGTTCCATGTCGCGAAATCGTCCTAAAGGTGAAGTCGTACAGAGCGTGCATTTCGCGCGCCGGCTCGCTCGGGTGTGTGTCACCGCGCCGCCGGAGCGCTGTTTGTTGCGGAAAAGCAACTCCACGCTCACGCATCCCGGCGCAAATGGGGGCGCCATATGGCGTTTCAAGAGGCAAACGCGGCTTTTTCGCACCGGTCCCGTGCATGGGAAACGAACGGTAACACTGGTTACGGCACCAGTACCGAAACCGCATTGAGCACCATTCTGGTTTGCCCTACACTGGTTTTCGTCTAGGTGTTTTTCCGTGCAAGGCCCGCGACCCGCGAGCACTGCATGGCGCCCGGCAGCATCGTTTCGAACCGCTTTTCGTGTCCGTGCCCGCTCATCTCCATTGGGGGAGTACCGTGAAACTGACCTTTGCAATTGCGGTGGTCGCGCTGGTACTCGTCGCGGGGACCACGACCATCTGCATCTCCGGCGCCGTCACCGACAGAACGACGGAATATGGTGCCGTCCATGCCACTTTCGAGCAACTTTTCAATCCCCACCTGAAAGTTTGTCGATGACGCGCCTGTCGCGCTTCGTCGGCCGCCCGTGCAGCGTGGCTGCCGGCTCGCGATAGGTACGGCGCCGTTGCTCCTCGGCCGCGCGCTTCGCGCGGCTTTCCGGCGTTTCCTCGTAAAGCGTCTGTGCCACAGCGGCCGGCCCGCGCACCTCGCATACACCCACCACGCGGACTTCCCAGCTGAGCCGGTCGATTTCTATCACGACCAGATCGCCCACCCGGACTTCCTTGGCTGGCTTCACGGTCGCGCCGCCAATTCGCACGCGGCCCTTGTCCACTGCGTCAGCCGCCACGGACCGCGTCTTGAAAAAGCGCGCGGCCCAGAGCCATTTGTCGATGCGCAGGCGCGCACCCGGTTCCGTCGAAATCTTGAAGTTCATGGCAATCGCTGAAATGGGCTCGGGGCGCGCACCGCGTCCGTACGCTTGCGCGCAACGATCCTGCCCGCCGCCCGCAAGTGCGCGCACGCCGGTGCGCTTTGGAAGCGCCGCGTGGTCATGCGAGCGCGCCGGCCGCGGCTGGCGCCTGCGCCGGCCAGCCTTGAAGCTGCTGCGCGACGATTTCGCCCAGCGCGGCAATCCAGGCCGGTGCGGCGTTCAGGCATGGAATGCGATGAAATTCCTTGCCGCCGGCATGCAGAAATTCGTCGCGGACCTCGATCCCGATTTCCTCGATCGTTTCCAGGCAATCGGCCGTAAAGCCCGGACAGAAGACATCGGCCCGGCGCACGCCGCCCGCCCCGAGTTCGCGCAGGGTCGGCGCGGTGTAGGGCTGCAGCCACTGCGCGCGGCCGAACCGCGACTGGAACGTGACGAGGCATTCGGTGGCCGTCAATCCGAGCGCCGTCGTCAGCATTGCCGCCGTCTGCTGGCATTGGCCATGGTAGGGATCGCCCAGATCGAGCGTCCGCTTGGGCACGCCGTGGAAACTGAGAATCAGTTTGTCGCCCGAGGCGAAATTCGGGGTGCCATGGACAGCCCAGTACGCCCGCACCTGCTCGGCCAGCGCGCCGATATAGGCCGGATGATCCGCATAGTGCCGCACGGTGCGGATTTCGAGCTGATTGCGCATGCGCCCGAGCGCCGCGAATGCGGCGTCGAACGCGGTCGCCGTGGTCGACGACGAATATTGCGGATACATCGGCATCAACAACACGCGCTCGGCGCCCGCCAGCTTCAACTGGTTGAGCATCGCACCGATGCCCGGCGTGCCGTAGCGCATCGCATACTCGACGATCACTGGATAGTCGTTCGCATGCAGCAGCGTACGCAGCGTTTCGACCTGCTTTTCGGTGTGGACGCGCAGCGGCGAGCCTTCCTGCATCCAGACGGACGCGTACTTTCGGGCCGACGAGCGGCCCCGGAACGGCAGGATCAATGCGCGTAACACCGGCTGCCAGACGAGCGCCGGGATTTCCACGACGCGCGGATCCGACAGGAATTGCGCGAGATACCGGCGCACCGCGCGTGGCGTCGGGGCATCGGGCGTGCCGAGATTGATCAGCAGCACGGCGACGCGATGAGACGTGGCAGGCTGCGACGGCAGCTCGAGATCGAAGCGCATGGGCAATCGTAGCAAGGCTTGAGCGGCGCGGCACAAGCTCGGTTCACGTGAAGGGCATTATAGCGAGCCGCCCGTGCTGCCCGACATTCGGCCATCCGGCCAATGGCGGGGCTTTGCCCGCACCGTGCATCATTCGCCCATGGCCCGCCGGCGACCTACCGGTGCCGACGCCGCGCCAAAGTCTAGTGCTGACTGAGCGCGGTCGACAGCAATCGCGCGGTGATGTCGACGATCGGGATCACACGGCTGTAGGCCATGCGCGTCGGCCCGATGACACCGAGCGTGCCGACGATCGTCCCATTGACCTCGTAAGGCGCCGTCACGACGCTCATTTGCTCGATCGGGACGAGATTCGATTCGCCACCGATGAATATCTGGACGCCCTGCGCATGACTCGACACATCCAGCAATTGCAGGAGGCTCGTCTTTTGGTCGAATACGTCGAAAAGCTTGCGCAGCCGCGCCATGTCGGACGAAAGGTCCGCCACTTCGAGCAGATTGCGCTCGCCCGAGATCAGCACCGTTTCGCCGGTGTCGGATTCGTCCGTGCTCGCGGTCACCGCCGCGTGCATGAGCGCCGTCATGTCGCCGCGCAGTTCGTCGATTTCCTCGCGCAGCCGCCGGCGGACCTCGTCGAACGAGAGCCCCGCAAAGTGCGCATTGATGTAATTCGACGCTTCAGTGAGTTGCGAGGGGGAATATTCGCGCCGCGTCGCCATGATGCGGTTTTGGACATCGCCCTCGGGCGTCACGATGATCAGCAAAATGCGCTTGTCGGACAGCCGCATGAATTCGACCTGCTTGAACACGTGGCTGCGACGCGGCGTCAGCACGACGCCGGCAAATTGCGACAGGTTCGACAGCACGCTGGCCGCCGCCGCGACGACTTTTTGCGGCTCGCCGGGCTGCAGCGTCCGTTTGACGGCCCGTGTGACGGCTTCCTCGTCCGCGACGGATTCGACCGTCAGCATCGTATCGACGAACAAACGGTAGCCGCGCGGCGTCGGGATCCGGCCCGCCGACGTATGCGGACTGGCCACGAGCCCCATCTCCTCGAGGTCCGACATCACGTTGCGGATCGTCGCCGGACTCAATTCGAGCCCGGAATAGCGCGACAACGTGCGCGAGCCGACCGGCTGACCTTCCGCGATATAGCGTTCGATCAGGGTTTTCAACAAGGTTTGTGCGCGTGGTTCTAGCATGACGCAAAATTTTAGCCAATCGCCGATGGTCCCCGGGCCGCCTGGGGGCGTTCGGGTTGCCGCACGGCGGGTCCCGGCGCGCGGCCCGCCCTTCATCGGCACGTCATCATTCTAGCGACAAATCAATATTGCGGGACCGGGTGGAACAACGGTTCTTTTAGGACCCCAGCTATGGTGTAATGCCGGCATGAATATTGGCACCCAGTTCAAGACCGTTGCGCTCGTCGGGCGCAGCAACACGCCCGGCATCGGCGAGCCGCTGGCGGCGCTCGCCGCTTGCATCGCGCAGCGGGGCTTCGAAGTGGTATTCGAAGCCGAGACCGCGCGCGATATCGGCATCGGCGGCTATCCGTCCCTCACGCCGGCCGAAATCGGCGCGCGGGCCGATGTCGCGGTGGTGCTGGGCGGCGACGGCACGATGCTCGGCATCGGCCGCCAGCTTGCGCCCTATCGTACGCCCCTCATCGGCGTCAATCAGGGGCGGCTCGGGTTCATCACCGATATCCCCGTCTCCGAGATGCAACAGCGCGTGCCGCAGATGCTCGCGGGCAGTTTCGAGCGCGAGGAGCGCACGCTGCTCGAAGCGCGCATCATGCGCGCGGGCGAGCCGATCTATCACGCGCTCGCGTTCAACGATGTGGTGGTCAACCGCAGCGGTTTTTCCGGCATGGCGGAGCTGCGCGTGCTCGTCGACGGGCGCTTCATGTACAACCAGCGCTCGGATGGCCTCATCGTCGCCACGCCGACGGGTTCGACCGCGTATGCGCTGTCCTCGCAGGGCCCCATTCTTCATCCGCAGCTGCGCGGTCTCGTGCTCGTGCCGATCGCTCCGCACGCGCTGTCGAATCGCCCGATCGTCGTGCCGGACGAATGCAAGCTCGGCATCCAGATCATCGGCGGACGCGACGTCAACGTGAATTTCGACATGCAATCGTTTACCGCGCTCGAGCTCAACGACACGATCGAAGTGCGGCGCTCGCGTCACACCGTGCCGTTTCTGCATCCCGTCGGCTATAGCTATTACGCGACGCTGCGGCAAAAGCTCCATTGGAACGAGCATCCGTCCGGCGGCGAGGAACCGGACAACGCGACAGGGCCGCTCTAGACGAGGCGCGCCGACGGACCACGGCGCCCGAGCGGCCTCAGCCGTCGGCAACCCATACGAGAACACGACGTCAACCTCACCATTCCCATGCTCCGCCACCTCTCGATACGCGACTTCGTCATCGTCGCCGCGCTCGACCTGGAATTCGACCGCGGCTTTACTGTTTTTTCGGGTGAAACCGGCGCCGGCAAATCGATCCTCATCGACGCACTCGCATTGACGCTGGGCGCACGCGCGGACGCCGACGTCGTGCGCACCGGCACGAGCCGCGCCGATATCACGGCGGAGTTCAGCGCCACGGCGGAGGTCGAACGCTGGCTCGACGACCAGGCGCTCGCGCGGCCCGAGCCCGACGCAGCGGGCGGCGCGGTCATGCTGCGACGCGTCGTCGATGCCAACGGGCGTTCACGCGCGTTCATCAACGGCACGCCCGCCACGCTCGCGCAATTACGCGAGCTCGGCGAACGGCTCGTCGATATCCACGGGCAGCATGCCCATCAGTTATTGATGCGCCCCGATGCGCAACGCACGCTTTTCGATACCCATGCGGGCCTCACGGCGTCTGCCGCCACGGTGGCAAGCGCGCACCGAAGCTGGCGCGATGCGCAACATGCGCTCGAGCTCGCTCGAACGCGCGATCGCGAGCTGCAGCTCGAGCGCGAGCGCCTCGCATGGCAGCTTGCCGAGCTCGACAAGCTCTCACCGCAAGCCGGGGAATGGGAAGAAATCTCCGCCGAGCACCGTCGGCTCGCGCACTCCGCAAATCTGATCGAAGGCGTGCGCGGCGCCGTCGATGCGCTGTCGGAGGCGGACAATGCCATGCTCGGCCGGCTCGGCTCGATCGTCTCGAAACTGCGCGATCTGGCCGATATCGATCCGGCGCTCGGCGACAC
This sequence comes from Trinickia sp., assembly GCF_057351765.1. NCBI lineage: Bacteria > Pseudomonadati > Pseudomonadota > Betaproteobacteria > Burkholderiales > Burkholderiaceae > Trinickia > Trinickia sp. The sequence goes on from NZ_JBMRBK010000020.1 coordinate 157,825, forward strand.
GCTCGCCTCGCTCGAGCCCGCCGAAATTCAATTGCGCGAGGCCGTTTATTCGCTGACCCACTATGCGCAAAAGCTCGAGCTCGATCCGGATCGGCTCGCGCAGGTCGAAGCCCGGCTCGATGCGCTGCACTCGCTCGCCCGCAAGTTCCGGTTGCAACCGGAAACGCTGCCGGCCGAGCACGAGGCACGCCGCGCGCAATTGGCCGCGCTCGACGCCGCGGCGGATCTCGATACGCTGACAGCGGCCGTCGCCACGGCGCATGAAGCCTACCTGCGCGAGGCGAAGCAGCTCTCGAAAGCACGTGCGAAGGCGGCGAAAGCATTGAGCGCCGCGGTCACGGCGGGCATGCAGGAGCTGTCCATGGCCGGCGGCAGCTTCGAAGTCGCGCTCGTCCCGCTCGCCGAAGGCGGTGCGCACGGTCTCGAACAGATCGAATTTCGCGTGGCAGGCCACGCAGGGGTGCCGCCCAGGCCGCTCGCCAAAGTCGCCTCGGGCGGCGAACTCGCGCGTATCAGCCTGGCATTGGCGGTGATCGCCAGCGCCGCGAGCCCGACGCCGACACTGATTTTCGACGAAGTCGATACGGGCATCGGCGGCGGCGTGGCGGAAGTCGTCGGCCGGCTGCTGCATCAACTGGGCCGCGATCGGCAGGTGCTCTGCGTGACGCATTTGCCGCAGGTCGCGGCGCGCGGGGATCACCACTTCCAGGTCGCCAAAGCCGGTACGGCGGACGGCGGCACGATGTCCACCGTGACGCAGCTCGACCGTACGAGCCGGATAGAGGAAGTGGCGCGCATGCTGGGCGGCCTCGAAATCACGGCCACCACGCGCCGCCACGCCAAGGAGATGCTCGCGGCTTAGGGACCGCCGGCTCGCGGCCCGCGGCTCCGCCCGCTGGCGCCGGTGCAAGCCCTCACCCAAACACCCGCTGCCACAACCGCAGCACGGCATCGCGTTCGGCGGCGATTTGCGCGGCCGGTACACGCGCCTTCTCCATGCCATCGAGCCGCAAGCGGTGCTGCAGTTTGCGATAAGCGCGGTAAGCGCCGCCTACGGTCTCCGCCTCTTCCGGCTGCATGAGCCCATAGCGTGCTACTTCGCGCAGCAGCGCGATGTTGCCGGTATTGAGAATGAGCTCGGGGTCGCGCGCGGCGTGCAGCAAGACCCAGTATTGGACGATGAATTCGATATCGACCATGCCGCCTCGATCGTGCTTGAGATCGAAGAGGTCGCTGCGGTTCGGATGGCCGGCTGCGACGCGCTCGCGCATCGCGACGATTTCCGTCGCAAGCGGCCCCGCCTCGCGCGGCATCGTGAGCACCTGTTTGCGGATCGCCTCGAACTCGGTCCCGATCTGCGCATCGCCCGCGCAAAACCGTGCGCGCGTCAAGGCCTGGTGCTCCCAAACCCACGCCGTATTGGCTGCATCGCCCTCGCGCAATTGGTAACGCCGGAACGCATCGAGATCGGTGATCAGCAAGCCCGATTCGCCGTTCGGCCGCAACCGCAAATCGACGTCGAACAACGTGCCGGCTCCCGTCGCCGTCGTGAGCCACGTGATGAGACGCCGCGTAAAAGTGGCATAGATTTCGGCGGCCGCTTCGTCCGGGTCGTCATACAGAAAGATCAGATCGAGATCCGAGGCATAGCCGAGTTCCTTGCCGCCGAGCTTGCCGTAAGCGATCACGGCAAACCGCGGCGATTCGCGGTGACGTTTGGGCAGTTGGCGCCACACCGCTTCGATCGTCACGTCGAGCACCGAATCGGCGAGCTCCGACAGCCGGTCGCTGACCTGCTCGACGCTGAGCTTGCCGGCCAGATCGATCAGCAAGATGCGGAACACCTCCGCTTGGTGGGCGTGCCGCAGAAGGTCCATCTGATGCTCGACGCCATCCGCCGCGGCCAGCCGGGTGCGCAGCGAAGCCTTGAACCCGGTCCAATCGAACGGGCTCGCGATCGCTTCGTCGTCGAGCAGTTCGTCGAGCAACTGCGGATGGCGCGTCAGGTAGCCGGCCGCCCAACGCGATGCGGCCAGCACGGCGAGTACGCGATCGAGCGCGGCCGGATACTCGTTCAGCAGCGCGAGATAAGCGCCGCGCCGGCCCACGGCCTCGAGCAAGTCGAAGAGCCGCGCGAGCGTCGTGCTGCGTTTGTCGGCGGGCTCCCACGCCGCTGTCGCCTCGAGAGCCCGCCGCGCAATCGTATCGAACCGTTCGCGGCTGCGCTCCGGCAGCCCCTGGTAGCGCATCGAACGACGGATGCCGACGAGCCGGGCGAGGAGGTCTTCGGCGTCGGCAAAGCCCAGCGCCTCGAGGCGCGCGGCCAACGACGGCGCGGCCGCATCGTCGTCGAGCGCACTGCTCCAGATACTTGCCGCCCGCGCTTCGGCCGCTTCGCCGCCGGTGTCGCGCACCTTGTCCGCGAAGATCTGATCGAACTGCGTTTCGACGAGCTCGCGGTACTCGTCCACCTTGGCCGCGAGGCTCGCGTAATCCGCGAAACCCATCGAGGCCGCGAGGCGCGCCCGCTCGTCGGCATCGACGGGCACGGCATGCGTTTGAGCGTCGTGCCGGTATTGAAGGCGGTGTTCGAGCACACGCAAAAAGCGGTAGGCCTGCGTGAGCTCCTCGCACACGGCGGCCGGGATCAGACCGCGGTCCGCCGCGCAGCGCAGCACGGCGAGCGTCGGCCTGACGCGGAAGCAGGCATCCTGGCCGCCGCGGATCAGTTGGAACACCTGTGCGCTGAACTCGATTTCGCGGATACCGCCGCGACCGAGCTTGATGTCGTCCGCCTTGTCGGGACGCATCGAGGCACGGCGCCTCGCTTCCTCGCCGATCTGGCGATGCAAAGCGCGAATCGCGCTGATCACCCCGTAATCGAGGTAGCGTCGGTAAACGAATGGCTTGACGAGCGCGTCGAGCTGCGCGGCCAGACGCTTCGCGGCAGCGCTCGCGCCTTCCGAGACGAGCCGCCCTTTGATCCACGCATAACGCTCCCATTCGCGGCCCTGCACGTAGAAATACTCTTCCAGCATACCGAGGCTGCACGCGAGCGGTCCGGCGTCGCCGTTGGGCCGCAATCGCATGTCGACACGAAAGACGTATCCATCCGCCGTCGGCTCGGCCAGCGCACCGATGAGCCGCCTGCCGAGGCGCGTGAAAAACTCCTGCGTCGAGATGGGCGGCCGCGCCGCGCCCGCGGTCTCGCCATCGTCCTCGTAGACGAAGATGAGATCGATATCCGACGATACGTTCAGCTCCCGCCCGCCCAGCTTGCCCATGCCGACCACGCCCAGCACGAGCCGCTCGCCGCTCGGCCCGCGCGGCTCGCCGTAGAGCGCTTCGAGTTCGGCTTCGAGCGTGGCGAGCGCATGCTGGACGGCGGCCTCGGCAAGATCGGTCATCGTGCCGGTTACCTCGTCGACATCCGCAAGACCGGCCAGATCGCGCTCCATGACCGCGCAGAACACCTCCACGCGCAACCGTCGCAGCACGCGGCGCAGGGCATCCTCGTCTAGCGGCCCGGTCTCGGCGCTACCGCGGGCCTGCCGCTCCAGCGCGGCGAGCGCATTCAATCGGGCGTCGATGTGCTCGCGCGTGATCGGCGCGCGCGCCCAGTCTGCAATGAGCCCGTTCAGCTCGGGCCGCGCGGCGATCGCGCGTGCGGTAAAAGACGAATAGGCGGAACTCAGCAGTGCGGTTGCAGTCATGAACGATGTGGCTCGCTTGTTGCGCACGACATGGATGGGTGAGGAGCGCGCCGGCGTTTATCGCGCCGGCAGCCCACGCGGCACGGGCTTTGCGCGCCTCGCCCCGCGCCTGCGCTGTGTTACATTCGACGTCCGAAACGCCAAACTACCATACCCCCGATCTGCCGCAGCATGTCCGACAGCAAGGAATCCGTCGAAAAAGCCGTTGCCGGACGCACGCGCCACGATCCCCCGCTTCTGCGCCGGGTTTTCAAAGCCACCCTGGCATTCGCCCTCGTCGTCTACTTCGCGCTCGGCGCGGCGTTCATCGGACTGCGTTATGTCGTCTTGCCGCGCATCGACGATTTTCGGCCGCGGATCGAGGCGTTCATTTCCGCGCGGCTGCACGCCGAGCTGCGCATCGAAAAACTTGCCGCTCACTGGAATGGACTGGAGCCGGGCCTCGATGTGACCGGGCTCACGATCCGCGACCGCGACGGCAACATCGCGCTTTCGGTGCCCGATGCCCGCGCCTCCCTCTCGTGGAGTTCGCTCATGCGGGGCAGGCCCGCGCTGGCGAGCCTCGTCGTCGAGCACCCCGATGTGCTCGTGACGCGCGCGACAGACGGCTCCATCACCGTTGCGGGCGTGCAGGTGCCGACCACTCACACCGGCAGCGACACCACGTTTTCGAATTGGGTGCTCACGCAGCGCGCCATCGTGCTGCGCGACGGCACGCTGCGCTGGCGCGACAACCAGCGTAAAGCCCCCGAGCTTGCCCTGCGCCACATCCGGGCGGCCATCTTCAACGGAGCCTTCGAACACCGCGTAGCGTTGCAGGCTCCGCCCGAAGGCACCGTGCTCAAGGGAGCGCTCGATTTTCGCGCGCGTTTTCGTCATCTGCCGCTGGCGGAAGTCGGCAAGCCCGCGAATTGGAATGGACAGGCCTATTTGTCGACGGGACCCGTCGAGCTGCCCGCGCTCGCGCGTTACCTGAAGATTCCGATGAAGCTCCATGGCGGGCGCATCGACAACGAAATCTGGGCGAACTTTTCGGGCGGCGCACTGCGTTCGGCGCGCGGACGGCTGCAAGGCGCCGATGTCGTCTTGCAGGTTCGGCCCGCGCAGCCACGGCTCGACCTGCCCGTCGCCCAATTCGAGTGGGCCGCCGATATCGAGCCGCAGCGCGACTACCGCCTGCGCTTGTCGAATCTGCATGCGGAACTCGGACAGCCGCCGCTCGCCGATGGCACGCCGGTCTCGCGCACGCTCTCGCTCGCCACGCTCACGGGCCGCTATCGCGTGCCCGATGTGGAGCACGGTCAGTTGATGAGCGTGGCGGGCGATCGCGTCGATCTGGGCGTGCTTGCGGAATTCACTCGCGCGCTGCCTGTGCCGGAGCGTTTTCGCGACGAACTCGTACGGTTCGACCCGCGCGGACTCGTCGCCAACTACGTGATCGAAGTGGAGCGCGCGCGCCCCGACAACGCGCTGGCTGCCAGCGAGCAGCGCGTCTCCGGCACCGCCCCGATCGTGCGCTACCGGTTCAAGGGCGACCTCGAAGGGATCAGCTTCGCGGCGCAGGAGCCGCCACCGGGGCTTTCGCCGGCCGGGCATCCGCGTGCGGGCCTGCCCGGCGTCGAAAACCTCTGGGGCTCGATCGATGCCGACGAAGCCCATGGCAGCGTCACCGTCGACACCGCCGATACGACGCTCACGCTGCCCGGCGAATTCGACGATCCGCGCCTCGCGTTCGATCGGGTGCGCGGCCGCGGCCAATGGACCGTCACCGCTGCGCCCGGCCAGCCGCACAAGGCCTTCGCGATCACCGTTCCCGAACTCAGCGTCGAAAACGCCGATGCGGCCGGCAGCGTCGTCGCGAGTTACACCAATCCGGGCCATGGGCGCGGCACCCTCGATCTCTCCGCGAAAATCGAACGCGCCAAAGTCCCTTCCATCCCGCGTTATTTGCCGACGAGCATCGGCGAACATTTGCGCCATTACCTCGGACATGGATTGCAAGACGGCATCGCCCGCAACGCGACCATCGAGGTCCATGGCGGGCTCGATCAGTTCCCCTACTCGCGCGATCCGAAAGCCGGCATCTTCCGCATCGTTGCGCCGTTCACGGGCGCGCGGTTCGATCCCTCGCCGTTCCCCGCCAAGACGCTCGCCAACGGCGCGCCCGATGTCTGGCCGGCGCTCGACGGCATCGATGGCGTCTTTTCGCTCGCCGAAAACGTGCTGCGTTTCGATATCGGTCGGGCGCGCTACAAGCGCGTCACGCTGGACCGGGTGACCGGACGCATCGACGATCTCGGCAACCACGGCTCGGACCTCGTCATCGAGGGCAAAGCGCACGGGCCTCTCGCCGATTTCCTCGACTATCTGAACGAAAGCGCGGCCGCCAGCCTGACTGATCATGCGACGCAAAAGCTGCGTGGGACGGGCCCGGCGACGCTCGCGCTCACGCTCACCGTACCGCGCGGACCCGAGCCTCACGTAAGCGTGGACGGCACGGTCGGGCTCGAGGGGAACAGCCTCGCACGCGAACAATGGCCACCGCTCGATGCGCTGACCGGGCGGGTGCGTTTCACCGGGCACACGCTCGCCGTCGAACGCGTGGCGGGACGCTGGCTCGGCGGAGAGATACGTGCAAACGGCGCGCTCGACGCCAAGGGCGCCTATACATTCGATATCGCGGGACGCATCGCCGCCGACAGCGCCCGCGAACTCGGCATAGAGGGTCCCGCCGGAACACTGCTCGGCCACCTACATGGCACAGCGCCTTATACGATCTCGGTGCGCGGCACGAGGAGTGGTCTACCGCAGATCGAAGCCCGTTCCGACCTGAGCGGACTCGGGCTCGACTTCCCGGCGCCGTTCGACAAGCCGCTCGGCACGCCGATGCCGTTTTCGCTCTCGGTCGACGCGGCGAAAACCGACGCCGACGTGCAGACCGGGGCGTTGGCCCGCGCCGAGCTGCAGTTGGGACCCGCGAGCGCGACTTACCTGCTGCGGCGCGGTGCCCGCGAACCGGGCGATCCGCAGGCGTTGGAGGTGGTGCGCGGCGCAATCGGCATCGGTACGGCCGCGCGCATGCCGGCCCAAGGCGTCAGTACGACGGCCGAGCTTGCGTCGCTCGACGGCGATGGCTGGCGCGCAATCGCTGCCGAGCTGCGCGCCGCCGCCAGGCCGATCCAAACGCCGCCTTCGGCACGAACCGCATCGCCGAAGGCGGCCGGCGGCCTCGCGAGCCAGTTCATGCCGACTCGCCTGACGGCGCATGTGGACACCCTCAAGCTGCTCGAGCGCGAGTGGACCCACGTCGCCTTCGATGGCACGGGCTCCGACGAGGACTGGCGGGCGCAACTCGCATCGGATCAGGTGACGGGCACGCTGTCGTGGCAACCCGGCACGCCGGCCAACCCCAACGGGCTGCTGACGGCGCGCCTCTCGAAGGCGGCCGTTCCCGTCACGGTGGGCAACGATCTCGTGCGGCAGATATCTTCGTCGACAACAGAACGGATGCCGGCGATCGATCTCGTCGTCGACGAACTCAGCGTACGCGGGCGTGGCTTCGGCCGGCTCGCCATCCAGGCGCACAATACCGATGAAGACGGCGTGCCCGTCTGGCAACTCGACAAGCTCGATCTCGCGAATCCGGCCGCGCACCTGTCGGCGACCGCGAATTGGCGCACACTGCGCCGGCTCGGCGACGACATCGATCGGAATTCGCCGCGCCGCACGGCGATCGATTTCAAGCTCGACATCGCCAACGCCGGTGCGCTACTCGATCAGTTCGGCCTGCCGCGCACGGTGAAGGGCGGGGCCGGCACGTTGTCGGGCAAGGTGGGCTGGCGCGGCGGTCCGACGGCCATCGACTATCCGACGCTGCGCGGCCAGATGGCGCTCGATCTCCATCATGGGCAGATCCTCAAGGTCGACCCCGGCGTCGCGAAACTGCTTGGCGTGCTGAGCCTGCAAAGCCTCGCGCGCGTCGTCACGCTCAACTTCAGGGACGTCATCGGCGAAGGGCTGCCGTTCGAGCGCGTGACGGGCACGGGCCGCATCGCCGACGGCATCGGTCGAACGGACGACTTCCATCTCGTCACGGCGCCGGCGCGGGCGGACCTCTCGGGCACGGTCGATCTCGCGAAGGAAACGCAGGATCTGCGTGTGCAGGTGACCCCGACGGTCAATGCGGGCTCGGCCGTGATCGCGGCGACGATCGTCAATCCGTTGCTGGGGCTCGGCGCCTTCTTCGCCAATCTCGCCCTCTCGCAGTCGATCGCCCACGCGTTTGCCACGCACTACGCAATAACGGGGTCATGGTCGCAACCGCACGTCGAGCGGCTCACGGGCGATCGGGGTAAGATGGCTGCTCCAGCCGAAGCAACGGAATCGACAGGCAAGTGACGCACGCCGTGCGCCAGGCCCACCGGACCCCCATGAGCGATCCACACGCATTCCCGGCGCCTTTTCGCGTCGCAGCCGTCCAGATGGTCAGCACGCCCGAGCGCGAGCGCAATCTGCACGACGCCGGCCGTCTCATCGCCGAGGCGGCCGACAACGGTGCGCGGCTCGTCCTGCTGCCCGAGTACTTCTGCTTCATGGGCTTTCGCGACGCCGACAAGCTGGCCGTGCGCGAGCCGTACGGCGATGGGCCGATCCAGCGGTTTCTGGCCGACGCGGCACGCCGGCACGGCATCTGGATCATCGGCGGCACGCTTCCGCTCGCCGTCACGGATCCGGCGCCCGACGCCGAGCGCGTGCTGAACACGACGCTCGTGTTCGATCCCGAGGGCAACGAGGCCGCGCGCTACGACAAGATCCACCTTTTCAACTTCGAAAAGGGCGCCGAATCGTTCGACGAAGCACGCACGATCCGCCCGGGCCGCGACGTACGCACGTTCGAAGCGCCGTTCGGACGCGTGGGGCTCTCGGTCTGCTACGATTTGCGCTTTCCCGAGCTTTACCGGCGCATGGGCGATATGGCGCTCATCGTCGTGCCGTCTGCGTTCACCTATACGACGGGGCGCGCGCATTGGGAGACGCTGCTGCGCGCACGCGCCGTCGAAAATCAGTGCTACGTGCTCGCCGCGGCGCAAGGCGGCACGCATGAAAACGGCCGCCGCACCTGGGGCCACAGCATGCTGATCGATCCATGGGGCGAGATCGTCGACGTGCGCACCGACGAAGGCGCCGGCATCGTCGCGGGCGAAATCGACGGCGCGCGCATCGACGAAGTGCGGCGCAGCCTCCCCGCGTGGCGCCACCGCGTCCTCTCCTAGCCGCCATGCCCGACCGACCCATCGTTCGAACCCGGCCAGCCATTCCGACATTCACAGCCTCCTTTCTCGAACTATCCGCATGAATATCATCGAACCCGGCATTCGCAATCTCGCGACGGCGAAGGAAGTCTTGTTGGCCCCCTACGGTCTCGACGAGGCGCTGCTCACACGTACGCTCGCCGATATCTTCACGCACCGCGTCGACTATGCGGACCTCTACTTCCAGGCCACGCGCAGCGAAGCATGGAGCCTCGAGGAAGGCATCGTGAAGTCGGGGAGTTTCAGCATCGACCAGGGCGTCGGCGTGCGCGCCGTCGCGGGCGACCGTACGGCATTCGCCTACTCCGACGACCTCTCGCCCGAAGCGTTGCGTCAGGCCGCCGAGGCCACGCGCTCGATCGCCAAGGCAGGCGGCGGCAAGCAAAAGATCCAGGCGGCGAGTGTCCTGAAGGGCATCGCGGGCCGCGATCTCTATCTGCCCGCCGACCCGCTCGCCTCGCTCGACGCCACGGCGAAGGTCAAGCTGCTCGAGCGTGTCGAAAAGATGGCGCGCGGGCGCGATCCGCGCATCACGCAAGTCATGGCGGGGCTCGCAGGCGAGTACGACATCGTGCTCGTCGCGCGCAGCGATGGCGTGCTCGCCGCGGACGTGCGGCCGCTGGTGCGCGTCTCGGTCACCGTGATCGCGGAGCAAAACGGCCGGCGCGAGATCGGCTCGGGCGGCGGCGGCGGCCGCTTCGACTACGGCTATTTCTCCGACGACGTGCTCTCGAGCTATGTCGACGATGCCGTCAATGCGGCGCTGGTCAATCTCGATGCGCGGCCGGCGCCGGCAGGCACCATGACCGTCGTGCTCGGGCCGGGCTGGCCGGGCGTACTGCTGCACGAAGCCATCGGCCACGGGCTCGAGGGAGACTTCAACCGCAAGGGGTCGTCCGCGTTCGCCGGACGCATCGGCGAGCGCGTGGCGGCCAAGGGCGTCACGGTCGTCGACGACGGCACGCTACCGAACCGGCGCGGCTCGCTCAACATCGACGACGAGGGTAACGCCACGCAATGCACGACGCTGATCGAAGACGGCGTGCTCAAGGGTTATATCCAGGATTCGCTCAACGCGCGGCTCATGAAAATGCCGGTGACGGGCAACGCGCGGCGCGAATCGTACGCGGCGCTGCCGATGCCGCGCATGACGAACACCTACATGCTCAACGGCGACAAAGACCCGGCCGAAATCATCGCATCGGTCAAGAACGGGCTTTACGCCGTGAACTTCGGCGGCGGGCAAGTCGACATCACGAACGGCAAGTTCGTGTTCTCGGCCTCCGAGGCGTACATGATCGAAAACGGCAAGGTCACCTACCCTGTGAAGGGGGCGACGCTGATCGGCAGCGGTCCCGAATCGCTTAAGTACGTGACGATGATCGGCAACGACATGTCGCTCGATACCGGTGTCGGCGTGTGCGGCAAGGAAGGACAGAGCGTGCCCGTCGGCGTCGGCCAGCCGACGCTGCGCATCGAGAAGATGACGGTGGGCGGCACGCTTTGAACCGGCTTCGAATCCGCGCGGGCGCGCGAAAAATATCCGTTGTTCGGTCGCCCCGCGTGGATTTTTCGCTTTTTTCCCCTCCGACGGCTTGTCAGCCGTGCCGGCAGAGCGTATAAAGCCCGGATACCCGTTTCCAACGCGCTTTCCCCACTCATGAGCCCGAAGTTTTACTTTTACTTCTTTTGGCATCTCAGTCCGCCGGCGGATCGAGAGGGGTGTTAGCGCGTGACGCGAACCTGAATTCCCGAAAAACCGCCGGCGAGTCCGGCGGTTTTTTTTTCGCCGCGACCCGCCAGCCCTGCACCTTCACTGTTCGTCCGTCGTATCCGGAACCACGCGGAACCACGCCGAACGGAACGAGAGGTGCGCCCCACACCGAATCGACAAGGAGAAATACAGCATGGCCCCGCACAATACCGACGATGTCCGCATTCGCGAACTCAAAGAGCTCACGCCGCCCGCTCACTTGATTCGCGAATTTCCGTGCACAGAGCCGGTCGCCGATCTGATCTACGGCGCGCGCACGGCGATGCATCGCATCCTGCACGGCATGGACGATCGTCTGATCGTCATCGTCGGGCCTTGCTCGATCCACGATCCCGCGGCCGCGCTCGACTACGCGCGCCGGCTCGTGCACGAGCGCAAGCGCTTCGCGAGCGAGCTCGAGGTGGTCATGCGCGTCTACTTCGAAAAGCCGCGGACGACGGTCGGCTGGAAGGGGCTCATCAACGACCCCTACCTCGATAACAGCTTCAAGATCAACGACGGCCTACGCGCCGCGCGCGAATTGCTCGTCGGCATCAACGAACTCGGCATGCCCGCGGGGACTGAATACCTCGATATGATCAGCCCGCAATACATCGCGGACCTCGTCTCCTGGGGCGCGATCGGCGCACGCACGACCGAGTCGCAAGTCCATCGCGAGCTCGCGTCGGGGCTCTCGTGCCCGGTCGGTTTCAAGAACGGCACGGACGGCAACGTCAAGATCGCGGTGGATGCGATCAAGGCGGCCTCGCAACCGCACCACTTCCTCTCGGTGACGAAGGGCGGCCACTCAGCCATCGTTTCGACGGCAGGCAACGAGGACTGCCATGTGATTCTGCGCGGCGGCACCACCCCGAACTACGATGCGCAAAGCGTCGATGCGGCGTGCTCCGCCATCGGCAAAGCAGGCCTCGCGGCGCGGCTCATGATCGATGCGAGTCACGCCAACAGCTCGAAAAAGCACGAGAACCAGATTCCCGTGTGCGCCGAGATCGGAAGGCAGATCGCGGGCGGCGACGAGCGCATCGTCGGCGTGATGGTCGAATCGCATCTGGTCGCGGGGCGCCAGGATCTGCAGGAGGGTTGTACGCTGACCTACGGCCAAAGCATCACCGATGCATGCATCGGCTGGGACGAAAGCGTCGGCGTGCTGGAGGGGTTGGCGGAGAGCGTCAAGCAGCGGCGCATCGTCCGCGGCGGCGGCAACTGAAGCATCGATGCGCCAATGCGGTTCCGGCCTCCGGTTCAGATCGCTCCGGAGCCGAACACCTCGGTGTGAATGCGTGCCGCGTCCACACCGAGCGCAATCAGCGCTTCGCGCTGCTGCTGCATGAACGGAACCGGCCCGCACAGGTAGTAGTCCGCATCGGGCAGAATCGCTCGATGGGCGATGCGCGAGAAATCGATGCGGCCCGTGAGGTCGTAATCGACACCTTCGCGGTCGGTCTCCGACACTTCTTCGTAAAACACTGCCCGCGAAACGTTCGCATGCGTCGCCATCGTCTGTGCAAGCCAGCTCTTGAACGCATGCACGCGACCGTTGCGGCAGGCGTGCACGAACGCGATGCGGCGCGGGCTCGCGGCGGCCACGAGCGTGGAGATCATCGACATCATCGGGGTCACGCCGACACCGCCCGAGACCAGCACGACCGGCGTCGTTTTTTCGAGATCGAGGCGGAACTCGCCCATCGGCGCCGTGACTTCGACGATCGAGCCGACCTCGACACCCTCATGCAGTAATGTCGAAAGGCGCCCGGCCGGCACGTCTTCCCGCCCCGCTTCACGCTTGACCGAAATGCGCAGCCATTTGCCGTGCGGCGCATCGGAGAGGCTGTACTGCCGCGGCTGGTCGACACCGAGCTCGCCGACATAGCGTTTGACCGAGACGAACTGGCCCGGCACGAACCCGCACGCAGCGCCGCCGTCAGCGGGCGTCAGGTAGAACGAGGTGATCTCGTCGCTCTCGACTTCCTTGCGCGAGACGACGAACGGGCGATAGCCGCTCCAGGGCGCGGCGCCGTAGAGCTTCGCCTCGGCGCCGATCATGATTCCCGCCAGTTGCGCATAGGCGGCGCGCCACGCCTCGAGCGTTTGCTCGTCGACCGCATCGCCCAATACTTCGACGACCGACGCGAGCAGGTTTTCACCGACGATCGGATAGTGCTCGGGGCGGATATTGAGGCTCGCATGCTTGTTCGCGATCCGGCCGACGGCCGAACCCAGCGCACCGAGATTGTCGATATTCGCGGCATAGGCGTAGACCGCATGGGCGAGCGTATGAGCCTGCGTGCCGCTCGCCTGGTGCGTCTGGTTGAACAGATTGCGCAGCTCAGGGCGGTTCGCGAACATCCGGCGGTAAAAATGCTTGGTGATCGTTGCGCCGTGCTCGGCGAATACGGGCGCGGTCGCCTTGACGCGTGCGATCTGGTCTGCGGTGAGGGGGGTCGTCATGTCGGGAGGGCTCCTTCTAAACATGGATCAAGAATACATCTTACGAGAGTGTATCCGACATACGACACTTTGTCGCACCGCAGCATCCTGCGTGCGACCACTGACCGGGTGGATCGGCGAGACTGCGCGGGCTATTTTTCGGGGCGCTGACGTTGCCACAAGACATCGCCCGTACCGCCGGCGCGGTTCAGCACCCGGGCGAGCACGAACAACAGATCGGAGAGGCGATTGACATATCGGCGGGGCGCGGCTTCCAGCGTCACCGTTGCGCCGAGCGCTACGATCGAGCGCTCCGCGCGGCGGCAGACCGTCCGGCACACATGCGCGAGCGCCGCCGCGCGGGTGCCCCCCGGCAGAATGAATTCGGTGAGCGGCGGCAACGCGGCGTTGTAGTGCGCGAGCCAGCCGTCGACACGGGCCAGATGTTCGTCGCCGATCATCGTATGGCCCGGAATGCAAAGCTCGCCGCCGAGATCGAACAGGTCGTGCTGCACGGCCGTCAGTACCTCGCGCAAGTCCTCGGGCAACGGCTCGGCCAGCAGCACGCCGAGCTGCGAATTCAGTTCGTCGACCTCGCCGATCGCTGCGATTCGTGCATCGTCCTTGCGTATGCGGCTGCCGTCGCCGAGGCCAGTCGTGCCGTCATCGCCGGTGCGCGTGGCGATCTTGCTCAAGCGGTGTCCCATCGAGGTCTCCTTCGTAGTCGCTGCTCGTCGGCTCGCCGCCCTGGCGGCGGCCGAAACGGCCTCATTATAGGAGCCGGCTGAACGGCACGCTCCACCGGTCACCTCGGCACGTGCCTGTGCCGCGGCGGCGTAGAATGGCCAAAAACGATATCGGAGATGATATGGACCGTCCTCCCGCCGACGTTCATCCGCTGCATCCCCAAGAAGGACGTCCTGGCGCCGCTGCGCCGCGCCCGCGCCGGCCGTTTGCTCCCGAACTGTTCACCGCGCTCGCGAGCGCTTTCGGTCAACGTGTTTCAACGGCCGAGGCGGTACGCGCACACCACGGCCGCGACGAGTCGCCGTTCGATCCTCAACCGCCCGATGCGGTGGTCTTCGCCGAATCCACCGAGGACGTGCGCACGACGATCGAGCTCTGCGCGCGCTACGGCGTGCCCGTCATTCCGTATGGCAACGGCTCGTCGTTGGAAGGGCATCTGCTTGCGGTGGAAGGCGGTGTATCGATCGATCTTTCCGGCATGAATCGCGTCCTGTCGATCGATGCGGAAGATCTGACGGCCACCGTCGAGGCCGGCGTGTCGCGCAAGGCGCTCAACGAAGCATTGCGCGACACGGGGCTCTTCTTTCCGATCGATCCGGGTGCGGATGCGAGCATCGGGGGCATGTCGGCCACGCGGGCCTCGGGCACCAACGCCGTGCGCTATGGGACGATGCGAGAAAACGTGCTCGGCCTCACGGCGGTGCTCGCAGACGGTCGCGTCATCAAGACGGGCACGCGGGCGCGCAAATCGTCGGCCGGCTACGATCTGACCCGGCTCTTCGTGGGCTCGGAGGGCACGCTCGGCGTCATCACCGAAATCACGGTTCGGCTTTATCCGCAGCCGGAAGCCGTTTCGGCCGCCGTCTGCGCCTTTCCGTCGATGGGCGAGGCCGTGCGCACCGTCATCGAAACGATTCAACTCGGCGTGCCCGTCGCTCGCGTGGAATTCGTCGATATGCTCGCGATCCGCGCGATCAACCGTCACTCGAATCTGACGCTTGCCGAATCGCCGACGCTCTTTTTCGAGTTCCACGGCACCGAGGCGAGCGTCAAGGAGCAAGCCGAGACGGTACAGGCGCTCGCCGCCGAACATGCGGGCAGCGGTTTCGCCTGGGCCACGCGCCCCGAGGAACGCAGCCGGCTCTGGAACGCACGCCACAACGCCTATTTCGCGATGCTGCAACTCAAGCCGGGCTGTCGCGCCGTCACGACCGATGTCTGTGTGCCGATCTCGCGGCTGGCCGAATGCGTGGTCGAAACGGAAGACGATCTACGCGGCTCGCCGCTGCCCTGCCCCATCGTAGGACACGTCGGCGATGGCAACTTCCACGTCGCGATCCTGATCGACCCGGCCCGGCCCGAGGAATTCAGCGAAGCCGAACGCCTGAACCGGCGTATCGTCGAGCGCGCGCTGCGCATGGGTGGAACCTGCACGGGCGAGCATGGCATCGGTCTGCACAAAATGGATTTCCTCATCGACGAGCATGGCAGCGATGCCGTCGATGTGATGCGCGCGCTCAAGCATGCGCTCGATCCGCGCAATCTGATGAATCCGGGCAAGATCTTCACGTACACGGCCTGAGACAGGCGAGGAAACCGATGGCAACCGCAGCCCAAACCGATCCGGCGATGTCAGCGGCGCTGCGCGAAGAGCGCCAGCGCGAAGTGGTCCAGGCGCTGATGGCCACGCTGCCCGCGCGCTGTCTGCTTTATCGTGATGAAGAGACCGCCCCATATGAATGCGACGGGCTCAGCGCCTATCGGCAACTGCCGCTCGCGGTAGCTCTGCCGGAAACCGAGGCGCAGGTGCTGCGTATCGTGCAGATATGCAAGCGCCTTGGCGTGCCGATCGTACCGCGCGGCGCGGGCACCGGACTGTCGGGCGGCGCCACGCCGATCTCGAACGGCATCGTCGTTTCGCTCGCGCGCTTCACGAGAATCATCGATGTCGACTCGTATGCGCGCACCGCCACCGTCCAGCCCGGCGTGCGCAACCTCGCCGTCTCCGAAGCGGCCGCGCCCTATGGGCTTTACTACGCGCCCGATCCGTCTTCCCAGATCGCCTGCACGATCGGCGGCAACGTGTCGGAAAACTCGGGCGGCGTGCATTGTCTGAAGTACGGACTGACCGTGCATAACGTCTTGCGCGTGCGCGCCGTCACGCTGGAAGGCGAGATCGTCGAATTCGGTTCGCTCGCGCCCGATACGCCCGGGCTCGATCTGCTTGCCGTCATGATCGGCAGCGAAGGCATGTTCGCGATCGTCACGGAAGTGACCGTCAAGCTGATCCCGAAGCCGCCGACGGCGCAAGTCGTCATGGCGAGCTTCGACGATGTCGTCAAAGGCGGCAACGCGGTGGCGGCCATCATCGCGGCGGGGATCATTCCGGCCGGGCTCGAGATGATGGACAATCCCGCGACGTGCGCGGTGGAGGCGTTCGTCGGCGCCGGCTACGATCGCGATGCCGCGGCCATCCTGCTTTGCGAGTCGGACGGCACGCCCGAGGAAGTCGCCGAAGAAATCGCACGAGTGACCGCCGTGCTGCGCGAACACGGCGCCACCCGGTTGCAGATCTCCCGCACCGAGGCCGAGCGCCTCAAATTCTGGTCCGGCCGCAAGAACGCCTTTCCGGCCGCGGGCAGGCTTGCGCCCGATTACTACTGCATGGACGGCACGGTGCCGCGCCGCAGCATCGGACCGCTGCTCGCGCGCATCGAGAAGATGGAAAGCACTTACGGTCTGCGCTGCATCAATGTCTTTCACGCCGGGGACGGCAACATGCATCCGCTCATTCTGTTCGACGGCAACGATCCCGACCAACTGCATCGCGCGGAGGCGTTCGGCGCCGAGATTCTCGAGGCCTGCGTGGAGCTGGGCGGCACCGTGACGGGCGAACACGGCGTAGGCATCGAAAAAATCAATTCGATGTGCGTCCAGTTTTCGCCGGCCGAATGCGATGCGTTCTTCGCAGTCAAGCGCGCGTTCGATCCGGACGGGCTGCTGAACCCGACCAAGGGCATTCCGACGCGCGCGCGCTGCGCCGAGTACGGAAAGATGCATGTGCGCGGCGGCCTTTTGCCTCATCCGGAGCTGCCGCGCTTTTAGCCCTCGCCGCGGCGCACCGCCACGCGTATAAACCCGTGGCTTGCCTGCCCCGGGTCGGCCGGTAGAATGAAGCCCTGAGGCAAAAGCGGCAACCGGATGAACGACACCATAAAGCGGGAAGCCATGCAAGACGACGAGATCCTCGGCTACTGGGCCGAGCGTATCCGCGCAGCCACGGCTGAAGAGCGCCCCTTGCGCATCCGCGGCTCGGGCACGAAAGACTGGTACGGCCAGGCGCTCAACGGCGAGATTCTCGACACCCGCGCGTATCGCGGCATCGTTTCGTACGACCCTGCGGAGCTCGTCATGACGGCGCGCTGCGGCACGCCGTTGACGGAGGTCGAAGCGGCGCTCGCCGAACACAACCAGATGCTCGCGTTCGAGCCGCCCCACTTCGGCCGCTCGGCCACGCTGGGCGGCTGCATCGCGGCGGGTATCGCGGGTCCGCGCCGCAGCTCGGCCGGTGCGCCGCGCGACTTCGTACTCGGCGTCACGATGATGGACGGCCGCGGCGAAACGCTGCGTTTCGGCGGTCAAGTGGTCAAGAACGTTGCGGGGTACGATGTCTCGAGACTGATGGCGGGCTCGCTCGGCACGCTCGGCCTGATGCTCGATGTGTCGATCAAAGTCCTGCCGTTGCCGGTGGCCGAAACGACGCTCAAGTTCGACATGAACGGCACCGATGCGGTACGCAAGCTCAACGAGTGGTGCGGCCGCCCGTTGCCGATCACGGCGAGCGCCTGGCGCAACGGCACGCTCGCGGTACGCCTCTCGGGCGCCGAGAACGGCGTGAAGACAGCCCGCAATACGATCGGCGGGGAAGTCGTGGATGCCGTCGAAGCCGAGCGCTTCTGGGCCGGCTTGCGCGAGCAGACCGATCCGTTCTTCGCGACGATTCCGCCGCGCTCGGCGCTCTGGCGGCTCGCGTTGCCGTCCGTCACCGAACCGCTGCAGCTGCCGGGCGCGCAGCTGATGGAGTGGGGTGGCTCTCAGCGTTGGTGGATAACGGATACCGATGCGCAAACGGTACGTATCAGCGCCAAGCAGGCCGGCGGTCACGCCACCATTTTTCGCGCAGGCCGCGAGTTCGATCGCAGCGCCGGGGTCTTCACGCCACTGCCGGCGCCGATCATGAGGATCCATCGAGGCCTGAAAGCCGCCTTCGATCCGGCACGCATCTTCAATCGCGGCCGCCTCTACGCGGACTTCTGAGCCATCCCAAGACCCCGATCGACTGAGCGACGCGATGCAGACACAACTGGCGGACTTCATTCGCAATACGCCGGACGGCGAAGAGGCCGATGCGATTCTGCGCAAATGCGTTCATTGCGGCTTTTGCACGGCCACCTGCCCGACGTACCAACTGCTGGGCGACGAACTCGACGGCCCCCGCGGCCGCATCTATCTGATGAAGCAGATGTTCGAGGGCGCGCCCGTCACGCGCAGTACGCAGCTGCATCTGGACCGCTGCCTGACCTGCCGCAGCTGCGAGACGACCTGCCCTTCGGGGGTGCAGTACGGGCGGCTCGTGGAAATCGGCCGGCCACATGTGGATGCGACCGTGCCGCGCCCGCTTCGCCAGCGGTTGATACGGCGGCTGCTGGCGAGTCTCTTGCCCAACACCGCCGTATTCACGCCGCTCATGCGGCTCGGCCAGCACGTGCGGCCGTTTCTGCCGCGCAAGCTGCGCGACAAGGTGCCGCCGCGCCAGCGTCTGCTTCAGTGGCCCGCCAAACGGGCGGTGCCGCACGAACGCAAGGTGCTGCTGCTCGCCGGGTGTGTTCAGCCGGCGATGTTGCCGAACATCAACATTGCGGCCGCGCGCGTACTCGATGCGCTCGGCGTCGAGGCGATCGTGGCGCCGGAGGCCGGCTGCTGCGGCGCGATTCGCTTGCATCTGAGCTACCGCGAGGAAGCACTGGACGATATGCGCCGCAACATCGACGCATGGTGGCCGTATATCGAAACGGGTATCGAGGCGATCGTCATCGATGCCTCGGGCTGCGGCGCGACGATCAAGGAGTACGGGCACTTGCTGCGCGACGATCCGGTCTACGCGGACAAGGCGCGCCGAGTCG
Source organism: Trinickia sp. (assembly GCF_057351765.1). Taxonomy (NCBI): domain Bacteria; kingdom Pseudomonadati; phylum Pseudomonadota; class Betaproteobacteria; order Burkholderiales; family Burkholderiaceae; genus Trinickia; species Trinickia sp. The sequence goes on from NZ_JBMRBK010000020.1 coordinate 176,981, forward strand.
CCGAACTCGCGTGCGACATCGCGCAATGGCTGCAGGTCTTCGAACCGGAACTCACGGCGCTCGCGCGCCGCCGCGGCGTGCATACCGTTGCGTTCCATCCGCCTTGCACGCTGCAGCACGGGCAGCAAATCCGGGGCGTGGTCGAACGGCTGCTGACGTCGCTCGGCCTGGAAGTGCGCGTGCCCGCCGACAGTCATCTATGTTGCGGCTCGGCAGGCACTTATTCGATCACTCAGCCGTCGCTCGCTTATACGTTGCGCGATCGCAAGATCGACACCCTCCGGGTACTCGAGCCCCAAATGATCGTATCGGCGAACATCGGGTGCATCACGCATCTGCAAAGCGGCACATCGGTACCCGTCGCGCATTGGATCGAACTCGTCGAGCATATGCTGGCTGCGTAAGACGGCGCGGCGGGCGCGGCGCCTCGAACATGACCGATCCGGTCCAGCAGAATATGCTGCGGCACGGCCCCGAAACGCCACGATCGCACTATTTCGCGATTTATTTGGCGAATCGGCCGAGGGTCGTTGCCCGGTAGCATGGAATCACCAACCGCTCCACGCTACCGGATACCGAATCATGTCGAATTCCTCGCTCGTCGAAGCCGATCGCAAACACCTGATCCACCCCGTCGTCAGCTATCGCGCGCATGAAGCGCGCGGCGTGACCGTACTCGAGTCCGCGCAGGGCGTCTTTCTGCGCGACGCAAACGGCCATGAACTGCTCGATGCGTTCTCCGGTCTGTGGTGCGTCAACACCGGCTATGGGCATCAAAGCATCGTCGAGGTGGCCGCCCGGCAAATGGCGCGACTGCCCTATGCCACGGGGTACTTCCATTTCGGCTCGGAGCCGGCCATCGAGCTTGCCGCGAAACTCGTCGAATTGTCGCCCGCGTCGTTGCAGCATGTGTACTTCACACTTGGAGGGTCGGATGCCGTCGATTCGGCGCTGCGCTTCATTACGCACTACTACAACGCCACCGGGCGCCCCACGAAAAAGCACGTCATCGCGCTCGAGCGCGGCTATCACGGCTCGTCGGCGATCGGTGCCGGGCTGACCGCACTACCCGTTTTCCATCGCCACTTCGATCTGCCGCTTGCGACGCAGCACCATATCCCGTCGCCGTATCCGTACCGTAGCGAACACGCCGACGATGCCGCCATCATCGCTGCCTCGGTGGCCGCGCTCGAGGCCAAAGTCGCCGAACTCGGCGCACAGCATGTCGCCGCGTTCTTCTGCGAACCGATCCAGGGTTCGGGCGGCGTGATCGTGCCACCCGCCGGCTGGCTGCGAGCGATGCGCGAAGCGTGCCGCAAACTGGACATTCTGTTCGTCGCCGACGAAGTCATCACGGGTTTCGGCCGCACCGGACCGCTCTTCGCCTGCGAGGCCGAACAAGTCGAGCCTGACCTCATGACCGTGGCGAAGGGGCTCACGGCGGGCTACGCGCCGATGGGCGCCGTGCTGATGTCGGATGCCGTCTATCAAGGCATTGCCGACGGCGACCCCACGGCGGCGATCGGCCATGGTCATACCTATTCGGCACACCCCGTGAGCGCCGCGATCGGGCTCGAAGTGCTGCGTCTTTATCATGAAGGCGGATTGCTCGCCAACGGCATCGCGCGCGGCCCCCGCTTCGCGCAGGGACTCGACGCGCTGCTCGCGCATCCGCTCGTCGGCGACGCACGGCATCGCGGCTTGCTCGGCGCGCTCGAACTCGTCGCGGATAAAACGACCAAACAGCGCTTCGATCCATCGCTCACGCTGCCCGAGCGCATCGCCACGGCCGCGTACGCGAATGGCCTCGTTTTCCGTGCGTTCGGCGACGGCGTCCTGGGGTTCGCACCCGCGTTGTCCTACACGGAAAGCGAATTCGATCTGATGTTCGAGCGCCTCGGAAAGACGCTCGACGATGTCCTCGCGCAATCCGAGGTGCGAGCCGCGCTCAAGGCATCGAGTGAACTGGGTAGCCGTGCTGCCGCGTAAGTTCGTGACGCATGATCAACGGTGTGTCCACAGGCGGCTGCGGTCCGCCTGTCGGCGCATCAGGCAAAGCGCGTGCTGCCCGTCGCGAGAGCGTCGCGCGCCCTCGCCTGCTGCAGGAATTCGGTGGGCGTGACGCCGCAAAAGCGTTTGAAATGGCGCGCCAAGTGGCTCTGATCGAAAAACCCGACTTCCGCGGCCACCACGGCGCCCGGCACGCCCGCGAGCAACAGCGATTGCGCGCGTCGCACGCGCACCCGGCACAGGTACTTGTACGGTGACAGTCCGATCCGCTGGCGAAACACGGTTGCGAAGCGAGAAACGCTGAGCGCCGACATTTCGGCCAATTCGGCGAGGCGCACGGACTTGTCGAAATTCGCTTCCATGTAGTCCAGCACATCGCGAAGTGCGCTGTCGGGTGCATCGACGATCTGCATGATCAGGCCTCGCTCGGCGAAAAGACGTCGGCGCTCGCCAGCGGCGCATCGGATGCCCTGCGCGCGAAGCGAGCAACGGAAAACGGTTCGAGCGCGATCTCGGTGCGGCCGGTGTCGAGCAGTTCCGCCAGCGTCTCTCCCACGCCGGGACCGATCTGAAAACCGGATCCGCTGAAGCCAAATCCATAGAAAAGACCGTCTGTCGTGGAACTGGCGCCGATGATCGGCTCCGCATCGGGCAGGTAGCTCTCGACACCGCTCCAGACGCGAATGACGTTCAGCGGTGTCATGGCGGGAACGAGCCGTCGAAACTGTGCGAGCTGGCGGACCGTGTTGATCGGCAGCACGCCGGCACGGCGCGTCGCCACGTCGGCCGGCCCCGGCGGACCGCCGCCCAATATGATGTTGCCGCGCGGAATCTGCCGGAAATAGACGCTCTCTTCCTTGATCGACGTATAGACGCCCATCGACGAGCCGAAGACGTAAGGCACCGGCTCCGTGACCGCCATCTGCGGACCGCGCACCACAAGCGGAACGGGCTCGCCGAATTGCGTCGACAGTGCGTTCGCCCATGCGCCGGCACAAATCAAAAGCTGCTGCGAGCGGTAGATATCGCCACGGGCGCTCTCCACGCGAAAACCACCCGCTTCTTTGTCGACACGCACGATCTCCGTGTTCTCGACGATGCTCGCGCCGAGCCGGGCCGCCGCCCGCGCGAATGCGGGCGCGGCAAGACGGGGATTCGCATGCCCATCGAGCGGCGAAATGGAGGCGGCCAGCACCTCCCTGCTCAAATACGGGAACCGCCGGAACATCGCCGCGCCTTCGAGCACCTCGAGATCGAGACCGTATGCACGCGCCTCCAACGCATAGCGATGAAAATACTCGGCGTCGTGCGCGTGGTAGCAAACGCGCGTATGCCCCGACGGGAGGAATTCGACGTCGTCGCCGAGCAATTCCCGCGAGCGTCGCCACGTTTCGAGCGCGCGATTGGCCATCGGCAGTTGCGCAAGCACCCGGCCCTGGCGACGGATCCCGCCGAAATTCACGCCGCTCGCCTGCTGGCCCGTGAGCCCACGTTCGAGCAACGTCACCGAGCGACGCCTGCGGCGCAAAAAGAACGCCGCCGACGTCCCGACGATTCCGCCGCCGATGACGATCACGTCGGCTCGGTTGCTCATTCGCTGAACTCCTGCGTGCATCGACCCGCGTGTTCCAGGGTCCTTTCAGCGTGGCACGCCGGCGCAATCGCCATCGGCAACGGCTTGACCGGCGCCTGAGCGCGCAGCCGCCCCACCGCTTCGAGCGGAACATGCGCTTCGGCAGCGATGACTTCGGCGCCCGCGTGCGCGCAAAAGCGGCCTTGACAACGCCCCATGCCGACGCGGGAGAACGCCTTCGCGCGGTTCGCTTCCGTCGCGCCCATCTCGCGCACGACGCGGCGCAACTCACCGGCCGTGATCGCCTCGCAACGGCAGACGATCGTCTCGTCGGGCAGCGCGGCCGCGAAACGCGCGGGCCACGGAAAGGCGCTGCGTAAGCCGGCTGCGAAGCGCGTGAAACGTCCGAGTTCGGCGCGCAGGCGCGCGGCACCTTCGCGCTGGATTCCGGCGTCGCTCAGGGCCGCCAACGCGGCGAGCCGGCCCGCGCGTTCGGCGGCGTCCGCGCCGCGAACACGCACGCCGTCGCCGGCGAGATAGACGCCGGCGATGCTGCTGCGGCCATCCTCGTCGATGCGCGGCAGCCACGTCTGCGTCGCATCGTCGAAATCGAAGTCGCAGCCCGCAAGGTCGGCAAGCTGCGTTTCCGAGCGCAAGTGATAGCCAAGCGCGACCGCGTCGCAGGGCACTTCGAGGTTCGTTGCGTCGGCGAGCTTCACGCGCACGCCCGCCACGCCATGCTCGGGCGAACCGTCGATTTCCACGGGCGTGACGCCGCGATGAACGCGAACGCCCGCCTTCTTCAGCACGCGCATGAGCGCCATGCCCTTGCGCAGCGTCGAAGGGATTGCGAGCAGTTGCGGCAACGCGCGCAGGCGCTGCGCAAAAGTCGACGTATCCAGTACGGCGCTCACCGTCGCGCCGGCTTTCACATATTGCGCGGCCACCAGGTACAGCAATGGCCCGGTACCCATCATCACCGTGCGCGCACCGATCGCGCAGCCTTGCGATTTCAACGCGACCTGCGCGCCGCCCAGGCTGAAGGTCCCCGCGAAATGCCACCCGGGTACGGGCATCAACCTGTCCGTCGCGCCGCTGCAAACGATCAACGCGTCGAACGCGATCTCCTCGTAGCGCGTGCCGCTGACGACATGGACCGCCTTCGCCTCGATGTTCCAGACCAGCGTGTCGGGGCGATAGTCGATGGATGCGCGCATCGCCTGGAAGTCGCTGTGCAGCGCGGCCGCCCTCGCCGCTTCGGTGCCATAGAGCGTCTCGTACGAGCGGGAAAACCCGTCGGGCTGCCGTCGATAGATCTGGCCACCGTCCTTGCGGCCCTCATCGATTACGACGGGGCGCAATCCGGCTTCGACGAGCGCTTGTGCTGCGCGTACGCCCGCGGGACCCGCACCGACCACGACGACCTTCATCGCTTTCACATCCGGGGGCGCGGCCATACGCCTTCCCCAACGAGCGCCGCGCGCGTGACGATCGACATGCCCGGCGCGGCCGGGGTCGTACAGGCGCGTAGGCGCTCGCCCTCCGCTGTCCAGACCCAGCAGTCCTGGCATGCGCCCATCAGGCAGAAACCGGCGCGGCGTCCATCGCCGAACTCGGAATCGCGCAATGTGTCGTGCGTCGTAAGCAAGGCAACCATCAGCGTGTCGCCCTCGGCCGCCTTCGTGGGAACACCGTCCACGATCAGATCGAACGTCTTGCGTCCGGTTTCGGCGACCCTCACGAAGCGCGAACTCATGGCGTCACTGCTTCGGCTGTCTGCATGCGGACCAGATCCGCCGCCGAATGGTGGCATCGGATTTCGACGCCCGAGGGAAGCTTCGTCATCGAAGGCGGTGTGACGTTGCACTTCCCGTCGATACGGGCCGTACAGCGCGAACGGAAACTGCAAAGCTGGCCCGAATCGCTGGGCGCCCCCATGGCGGGCAGCGCGCCTGACGTCATGGCGCGGCGCGTATCGAGCCAGCCCGGACGCAGCGCGGGCACCGAGTCGACGAGCAAACCCGTGTAAGGGTGATAAGGGGGTGCGCTCAACGCGTCGCGCTGGCCCGCTTCGACGCACTGGCCAGCATAGAGCACGACCACTTCGTCGCAGATCGCTCGCACCGTCGAGATGTCGTGGCTGATGAACATGTACGAGACGCCGAGCTCGCGCCGCAATTCGCCGAGCAGCTCGAGGATCGCCGCACCGACCACCGTGTCGAGTGCCGATGTCACTTCGTCGCAGAGGATCAGTTCCGGATCGGCGGCGAGCGCACGGGCCAGGTTCACGCGCTGCTTTTGTCCGCCCGACAGGCCGCCGGGCTGGCGTTTCGCCACCGAGGCCGGCAGCTTCACGAGGTCGAGCAGTTCGAGCATGCGCTTGGTCGCCGCCGCGCCGCGCAGCCCGTGATAAAAGCACATCGGCCGCGCAAGGATATCGGCCACGGTGCGGCTCGGGTTCAGCGCCGTATCGGCGTTCTGGAACACGATCTGCACGCGCCGATACTGCTCGAGCGTGCGCTCGGACAGCTTCGCGGGCAACGATTTGCCGTCCAGCAGCACGTCGCCGCTTGCGCGGTCCACGAGCCCGGCAACCACGCGCGCGAGCGTGGTCTTGCCCGAACCCGATTCTCCGATGACACCGAGCGCGCTGCCGCGTGCGATCTTCAGGCTCACGTCGTCGAGCACCCGCACCGCGGGCAGTCCGTTCGAACCGACGCGCCCGTAGCCCGCGCTCAAATGGCGAATTTCGAGCAACGGCACGCTCGCTTCCGGCGCGGCTACGACGGGGTCGGGGTCGGGATGGCGCGTGGCGGCCAGCAACTGGCGCGTGTATTCGTCGGCCGGCGCATCGAGCACTTGGGCCGTCACGCCGTTTTCGCGCACTTTACCGCCGTTGAGGACGACGATGCGGTCCGCCATCTGCGCCACGACGGCCAGATCGTGCGAGACATAGACGGCCGTCGTGCCCAGTTCGCGGATGACCTTCTTGAACGCGGCAAGCACCTCGATTTGCGTCGTGACGTCGAGCGCGGTCGTCGGCTCGTCGAAGACGACGACGGCCGGGTCCGTGATCAACGCCATGGCCGCCATCAGGCGCTGCAGTTGTCCACCCGATACCTGGTGCGGATAGCGCGAACCGATCGTCTCCGGCCCAGGCAATGCGAGCGAGCGGAACAGTTCGATGGCCTTCGCGCGAGCCGCGGCCGGTGTCATCAGCTTATGCAGCAGCGCCGGCTCGATCACCTGATCCATGATCGTGCGGGCTGGATTGAACCCCGCCGACGCGCTTTGTGCGACATAAGCGACCGCGCGTGCACGCAACGCGCGCCGCCCTTTCTCGTCGAGCGACAGCACGTCGACGCCGCCGATCCTCACCGAGCCACCAGCGATCGAACACCCGCCGCGCGCATGGCCGAGCAGCGACAGTGCAATCGTCGTCTTGCCGGAGCCCGACTCGCCGATGAGCGCCAGCACTTCGCCCTTTTCGACGGTGAAATCGACGCCCTTCACGATCTCGACGACCGTCTCGGGCGCGATGCCCGCAACGACGCGCAGCCCCCTCACCTCGATCATGCTCATCGGCCACCTCCGTTAGCGCGCGCGCCGTGGCGCCGCAAGCTGTCGATCAGCAGGTTCACCCCGACCGTCAGCGTCGCGATCGCGACCGCCGGCATCAGCACGGCGGGTGCGCCTTCCGACAGACCGCCGATGTTCTCGCGCACGAGCGACCCCCAGTCGGCATCGGGCGGCTGCACGCCGAGGCCGAGGAAGCTCAGACCGCTCAACAGCAGCACGATGAACACGAAACGCAGGCCGAAATCCGCGAGCATCGGATGGATCATGTTGGGCAGTACCTCGACGCGGGCGATATAGAGCAGCCGCTCGCCGCGCGCCCTGGCGACCTGCACGTATTCGAGCGTCATCAGGTTGACCGCCAATGAGCGCGAGATGCGGAACGCGCCGGGAATATAGGCGAGCGCGGCGACCATGATCAGCATCGGCACCGACGAACCGAACGCGGCGATGATGACGAGGGCGAGCACCTTGCTGGGAATCGAAATCAGTGCGTCGAACAGACGGCTCAAGATTTCGTCGACCCATCTGCCCGACACAGCCGCGACGAGGCCGATGAACGTGCCGATACAGCTGGCGAGCACGGCCGATGCGAGCGCGAGCCCCACGGTATATTGCGTGCCGTAGAGCACGCGGCTCAGCATGTCGCGGCCGAGGTAATCGGTGCCGAGCAGATGCGCGGCGCTGCATGCGCCGAAGATTTCCGTCGACGTGACCGCGCCGCCCTTGTACGGTGCGACGAGCGGCCCGATGAACGCCACGCCGAGCCAGAACACGATGATCGTCAGCCCGATCAGGCCGAGCACCGAGAAGCGGCTCGCCAAACGGCGAAAAACGCTGCGCTTGACGGCCAATGCTTCGATGGGCACGTCCTGGAGCGCATCGGCGCAAGGCTTCGCCTCTTCGCCGGGCGCCGAGTACAGCACGGTGGTGCCGTGGGATGTGGCGGGTCGGTTCATCGTTGACGCAGCCTCGGGTTGGAGATGATTTGACACATATCGGCGATCAGCACGAGCACGAGATAGGCGGAGCAGAACACCATGACGCAGCCTTGCACGAGCGGCATATCGCGGTTCGTCACGGCATCCACCATCAGGCTCGCGAGCCCCGGATAGTTGAAGATCGACTCGACGATCACGACACCGCCGAACAGATACGACAAACTCAACGCGATGGCATTGGCAATCGGTCCGATCGTGTTCGGGAGGACATGACGCAAAACGATGCGTGCGGGGGACGCGCCCTTCAATCTCGCCATCTCGACATACGGTGCGTTCAACTGGTCGAGCACCGCCGCGCGCGTCATGCGGGCCATCTGCGCGACGATGACGCAGCACAGCGTCGTCACGGGCATCGCATAGATGCGCACGAGCGCACCGAACGACGTCACCTCCGACAGATACGACAGCGCGGGCAGCCAGCGCAGCTTCACCGCGAAGATCAGCACGGCTATCGTCGCGATCAGAAACTCGGGAACGGCGACCGTCGACAACGTCAACACGTTGAGCGTGCGATCGAGCAGCGAGCCGCGAAACATGGCGGACAGAATGCCGATCAAGAGCGCGACGGGAACCGACACCAGCGTGGTCAATCCGGCGAGCATGAGCGAGTTGGGCAAGCGCGTCGCAATGAGTTGACTCACGGGCATGCTGTTGGAGAGCGACGTGCCGAAGTTGCCCGTCACGACGTGCGCGAGCCACTCGAAGTAGCGCTGCAGCGCGGGCTGATCGAGGCCGAATTGATGACGCAAGGCGGCCACCTGCTCGGGCGTCGCCGCTTGACCGAGCGCCTGCTGGGCCGCGTCGCCGGGCAAGAGCCCGGTCAGGCCGAACACGATGGCCGATACGATCAGCAACGTGATCAGCGCGAGACCGAGCCGAGCCGCAATGAGTCGTTGCGCGTGAACTTTCATCGGACGACATCTCCGGTTAAGAGTTGCGCGGCCGCCGCGCGCGGTGCCGAAACCTGCTGCCGTTTCGAGCCGCGCGCGGTGCCGCGCAGGTGGATCAGGTATCCAGCCATACGTTCTCGGCAAACTTGAAGCCCATCAGGCCGGCAATCGGAATCGAGCCGAGCCCCTTGAGCTTCGTCGAATGCGCATCGATCGAGCTCAGGAACATCGGAATGCCGACACCGCCATCGTCATGCACGAGCACCTGCATATCGCCGTAAATCTTCTTGCGCTTGGCCTCGTCCGGCTCGCCGCGGGCCGCGACCAGCATCTGGTCGAACTGCGGGTTCTTCCAGTTGGCCTCGTTCCACGGAGCGTCCGACTTGAAGAACTGCGTGAAGATCACATCGGCGCTCGGACGCGCGTTGATGTTGCCGAACGTCAGCGGATGCTTCATCCAGTGATTCGACCAGTAGCCATCCGAAGGCGTACGCACCACTTTCAGATTCAGGCCGGCCTGCGGCGCGACTTGTTGCAACAGCATGGCCATTTCGACGGAGCCATCCGCGGCCGGCGAGGCGTAGACCTGCACCGGCGCGTTGCCGAGCTTTGCCTTTTGGAAATAGAACTTCGCCTTTTGCGGATCGAACGTCCGCTGCGGCAACCCCGCGAAGTAGTACTTGTTGGTCGGATCGATCGGTTGATCGTTGCCGATCGAGCCATAGCCGAGCAGCACCGTATTGCGAATCTGTTCGCGATCGAGCAGGTACATCAAGCCGCGGCGGAAATCGGCATTGCCCGTGATACCGCCTTCGTCACGCATGATGAGGTCCGTGTAGCCGCCCGTTTTCGTCTCCTGCACGGCGAAACCCGACGTCCCCTTGATGCGCGCGGCCGAGCGCGGATCGACCTGATTGATGAGCTGCACGTCGCCCGACAGCAGCGCGTTCACGCGCGCCGGCTCGTCGCCGATACCCACGAGCTCGATCTCGTCGAGATGCGGGAGGCCAGGCTTCCAGTAGTGCTCGTTGCGCACCACGACCGTACGTACGCCGGGCGAGAAATCCTTGAGCTTGAACGGGCCCGTGCCCACGGCCGTCTTGAAGTCGCTCGTCCCATCCTTGACGATCATGAAATGCGAATCGGCGAGGATCACGGGCAGGTCGGCGTTCGCCCCTTGCAACGTGATCGTCACCTCGTTCGGCCCCGTCGCCTTGACGTCCTTGAACTGGTCGGCGAGCGTCTTCGCCTTCGAAGCGGTAGCCGGGTCCTTGTGACGTGTCAGCGACCAGACGACATCGGCGGGCGCGAGCGCCTTGCCGTCGTGGAACTGCACGCCGTTGCGCAGCTTGATGACCCAGACCGTGGCATCTTTCGTATCGATCGATTGCGCAAGCGCCATCTGTGCGCCGAGATGCGAGTCGTACTCGGTCAGGCCGTTGTACAGCATGTTGGCCCGCACATAATCGGTCGAAACCGCTCCCTTGGCCGGATCGAGCGTATCGGTGGCGGACGACGATTGCGTCGCCACGCGAATCTTGCCGCCCTGCTTCGGCTTGCCCTGTGCGAGGGCCTGGCCGCTCATGGCGAGCAGCCCCGCGCCCGTCATCGACATCATGCCGCTCGCCATCATCGCGCGCAGAATGTCGCGCCGCGCGGCGCCGCGCCGTGTCAGTTCTTCCAGTCGTACGCCGCTGCCGGCTACGTCTTCGGGCGATTTATCGATGCTCATGAATCTCTCCGCGTGAGGTGGTCTTGTGGGGGAACGGCCGTTTTGGTCAATTGCTCGATACAGCGTCAATAAAAAACGTCTTTGATCTGGTAGTACGCGCCGACGAGCGGCAAAAACCAAGGCTTGCCCGTATGCCCGGGAATCGCGGGCCAGTCGAAATCGCGCCACGGATTGGCGGCCGGATTACCGCTCATCACCTCGGCCATCACCTGTCCCATATGCGTCGACATCTGCGTGCCGTGTCCGCTGTAGCCCATCGAAAACCATATGCCGCCATGCTGTCCGGCACGCGGCAGACGGTCGGCCGTGATATCGACGAGTCCGCCCCAGCAGTAGTCGATCCGCGCCCCTGCGAGGCTCGGAAAGAGCTGCGTGAGATTCGCGCGCAAAATGCGGCCGCTCTTCTCGTCGGATGGCTGCTCCGATGCCGTGAAGCGTGCCCGGCCGCCGAAGAGCAGGCGCGAGTCGGAGGTCACCCGAAAATAGTTGTGCATGAGGCGGCTCGTCGTGTATGACCGCCTCTTCGGGAAGAGGCGCGCGAGCGCCGCTTCGGGCAGCGGCTCCGTCACGACGATGAACGAGCCGACCGGTGCCAGCCGCCGCCGGTACCACGAAAAAGGACCGTGCCGCGACGGGCCCGTCGCGATCAGCACCTGCTGGGCCCGCAGGGTGCCCCGCGACGATTCCACGCGATATCCGGTGCCATCCTTCTCGATCGACGTCACGGCCGCATGCTCGAAGAGCTGCGCGCCATGGCGTGCCGCCGCATTCGCGAGCCCGACGGCGAACTTGCCCATATGCATCTGCCCGCCGCGTTTTTGCAGAAGGCCGCCGAAGAAGCTGTCCGAATCGACTTCGCTGCGAATCCGGTCGCGGCCGATGATCTCGACGTCGGGATCGACCTCGCGATGAATCAGCTCGGCCGTGCGCTGCAAGTGTTCGAGATGATGCGGCTTCGATGCGAGCTTCAGCTTGCCCGAAGCCAGGTAATCGCACTCGATCCGCTCCTCGCGAATCAGCCGCTCCACCGTATCGACGGCCGCCGCATAAGCGCGGTAGCAGCCCTGCGCACGCTCCACGCCCAGTTGCTGGCGCAGTGCGGCGTAATCCTGCGCCACGCCCGTGTTGCATTGACCGCCGTTGCGCCCCGATGCACCGCCTCCCATGCGCCCCGCATCGAGCACCGCGACGCTCGCGCCGCGACGACCGAACGCGAGCGCCGCGGAAAGCCCGGTGAAGCCGCCGCCGATGACCGCGACGTCGAAACTTCCCTGCGCCGGCCCCTCGCTTGCATAGACACCCGCAGGCGCGGTATCGAGCCAGTAGGAATCGAGCTTCATCGTGCAACCTCGGGGCTAAGCCGGGTGAAAGAACGCGAGCGCGACCAGTGATCGCTCACAGGCCAAGCTGCGCCGCGAGTTCGCCGATCGTCTTGACCTCGGTGTACTCGTAGTACGGCGTGCCCGGCTCATGGCCGCGATTGATGAACGCCTTGTGCTTGATGCCGAGATCGTGCGCCGTCATCAGGTCGTAGCGCAGGCTCGACGAAACGTGCAGCACGTCCTGCGGGTTGCAGTCCAGTTGGTCGAACATGTATTCGAAGCCCCGCATGCGCGGCTTGTACGACTGCGCCTGCTGCGCGGTGAAGACCCGATGGAACGGCGCGCCGAGCTTGTCGACGTTGCTCTGAATCTGATCGTCCGAGGCGTTCGACAAAATCACGAGCTTGTATTTTTTCGCAAGGCGCGAGAGGCCTTCCGGTACATCCGGATGCGGGCCCCAGGTCGGCACGGCGAGATAGAACTTTTCCGCTTCGGCTTCGTTGAATTCAACCCTCATACGCTCACACGTGCGGCGCACCGAGTTGACGACGACGTCGCGATAGGGTTTCCACGCGCCGAGCACTTCGTCGAGGCGATAGGCGGCGAAGAACGCGACGAACTTTTCCAGTTCCGCGCCCTTCAGACGATCACCATACATCTCGCGTGCCATATCCGCCATGCGGAATTTCGTCAGGGTGCCGTAGCAGTCGAAGGTGATGTACTTAGGCTCGAAGTCGATCATGATGACAATCCTTTTGTTTGTCTAATGAACCCGTTTTGGGCTCAGTGGCGAAAGACAGATAGAAAGCGTCTATACGAAAATTAAAGCAGTCCAAAATAAGCCGTGTCGTCGATTAGGGGCGGCTCGACGATACAAATCACTCGTTCGGGACCGCTGCGACAGCAGATCATGCTGGGGTGGCTGCGCGCCGATTCGTGCGGATTTACGGCGGCATCGTCAGCTCCGGGTATCGATGAGGACACTCTTGAAACGAAGGTGGGCTTCGTAGCCGAGCCGGCCAAGATCCTTGCCGATACCCGAGCGCTTGTATCCGCCCGTCGGCATCGCGAAGTCGTTCGTACGGCCGTAACGGTTGACCCACACCGTGCCCGCCTCCAGTGCGCGCACGAGGCGCAACGCGCGGCCGATATCCGCCGTGTGAACGCCGGCCGCCAGCCCGTAGTCGGGATGCGAGGCGAGCGCGAGCGCCTCCTCTTCCGTCTCGAACGTCTGCACGGTGAGCACCGGGCCGAAGATTTCCGCGCGCACGGCTTCCGTTTGCGGTGTGACATCGGTGAGGATCGTCGGCAGGTAGAACGCGCCGGGCACGGCCGCATCCGCGCGCCGGCCGCCGCATCGCACGACGGCGCCTTGCGCTGCGCTGCGCTCGACGATGGCCTCGATGCGCGCGGCTTGCGCCTCCGAAACGATCGGTGGCAGCGTCGTGCCCGCGGCCCACGTTGCGCCGGCACGCAGCGCCGCGAATGCCTGGCCGATGCGCTCCACCAGTTCCTCGGCCACGGCGCGCTGGACGAGCAGACGTGAACCCGCCACGCAGACCTGCCCCGCATTGCTCGAAATGGCCCGCGCGATTCGGTGCGCGACTTCGTCGATCTTCGGCGCGTCGGCGAAAACCAACTGGGGGCTCTTGCCGCCAAGCTCCAGCGTGAGCGGCTTCGTGCCGGACTCGGCGCAGGCCGCCATGATCTGGGCACCCGCGCGGGTAGACCCCGTGAACGTGACCTTGGCGATGCCCGGATGCCGCACGAGCGCATCGCCCGTCGTCGCGCCGTCGCCTTGCACGACGTTGAATATGCCCGCCGGTATGCCGGCCTCGATGGCGAGTTCGGCCAGACGCAGCACCGAGAAAGGCGTCATCTCGGAGGGCTTGACGACGACCGCATTGCCCGCCGCGAGCGCCGGCCCGATCTTCCAGGATGCCATCACGAGCGGGAAATTCCACGGCGCGATGGCCGCCACGACACCATACGGTTCGGCGATCGTCATGCCCAGATGATCGTGGTCGGTGGCCACGAGTTCACCCCCCACCTTATCGGCGAACTCGGCATAAAAACGGATGCCTTCGGAGGTGAACGGGACATCCCACGTGTAGGCCTCCCGGATGGGCCGTGTGGAGCCGATCGCCTCGAGCGGCGCAAGTGTGCCGGCGTCTGCCGCAATCAGCTCGGCGAAGCGGCGCAGCACGCGTGCGCGCTCGCGCGGCGCCATGCGCGGCCAGCCGCTCTCGCGATACGCGCGCGACGCATTGTCGACGGCGCGATCCACGGTCTGGGCATCCGCGATCGGTACCGAGGCATATGCGGCGCCATCGGAAGGGCGCACAACGTCCCTTTGAGCGGTGCGCTGATCGATCCACTCGCCGCCAATGAAGTGACCGCTGCGTATGGCGACGGAGGAAGGCTCGAACTGATCCATGATATGAAGTCTTCGAACGGTTTCGATGACACACATCGTAGTGCGAGCGCCACCGCATATTTCGCCGACAAAATCTCGCCATCAGCAGATTCGATGCGTTATCGAGCGTCGTACGGTGCGTTTTGCAGTGCATCACATTTCGACACTGCAATGAGGCGACGACAGGAAGATCGTCCTAGTCAGCCGTGGGGCACACTGTGACAGTGAATATCCGATGTATGCGCACACAGAACAGGAGGCCGACGTGCTCGATCGAATCCCCAATAGCGGCATCAGTCTGCGCGAGTTTGCGGACGACGATCTCAGCGCCGGTCACGCGTTGTCCCGGTCGGTACGCTGGCGTCACCGCCCGGAGGACTGGCGGTTCGCCGCGCACACCGGCAAGGGGATCGTGGCGGTCGATGAAGCCGGAACGCTGGTCGGTTCGGCATTCGCCTGGCAGTTCGGCGGCGCTGCGGCCACGATCGGGATGCTGATCGTGGCGCCCGATCATGAGCGCCACGGCATCGGCCGCGCGATGATCACGCATTGGATGCACGCGCTGGAGCCGCGCACGCTGTTGCTCCACGCAAGCGACGCCGCTTTGCCGCTCGTCGAGCAGCTCGGCTTTCGGCGGCTGGGGCGAATCCATCAGCACCAAGGGGCGGCGTTTCATCCTCCGCTCGTGTCGCTGCCGCCCGGCGAACGGTTGAGACCGGTCGGCGCCAACGACACACCCCGGCTCGTCGAACTCGCTTCGCGTGCCAGCGGACTCGATCGACGGGAGCTGTTGCCTGCGCTGCTCGATATCGCGAGCGGGATCGCGCTCGATCGGGACGGAGAGCTGATCGGGTTTGCGTTGTTTCGGCGCTTCGGCGATGGGCATGTCATCGGGCCCGTGGTCGCGCCCGAGTCGACGGATTCGTGCCGGGCCAAAGCCCTCATCAGTCATTGGCTCGCGTCCAACGCGGGGATGTTCCTGCGCATCGACACGCCTCGCGAGTTGGGGCTTTCGGATTGGCTCGAAGACGTCGGGTTGCCGCTCGTCGATCATATCGAACGGACGGCGTACGGTGCGTCGGGTGCGGGAGCGCTGGCGGCCGATACGACATCGAAGCAGTTTGCGATCACGAGTCAGGCGGTCTGGTGAGCCTGAGGCGGTCGGCTGGCAGGCGCGCCGTATAATCCCCCAGTCGCTGCCCACCGCTTTTCGCTTCGCATCGCCATGTCCGACATCGCCCGCAATCTCGACGCCGTCCATCGCCGCATCGTGCAAGCCGCACAAGCGGCCGGCCGCGACAGCGCATCGGTCCGGCTGCTAGCCGTTTCGAAGACGTTTTCTGCCCAGGACGTGCGCACCGCATTTGCAGCAGGCCAACGCGCGTTCGGCGAGAACTACGTGCAGGAGGCCATCGGCAAAATCGAGGCGCTCGCCGAGCTGCGCGCCGATCTTGAATGGCATTTCATCGGCCCGCTGCAATCGAACAAGACGCGCCCCGTCGCCGAGCATTTCGACTGGGTCCATTCAGTCGACCGTCTCAAGATCGCGCAACGGCTTTCCGAGCAGCGCCCCGACACGCTGCCTGCACTCAACGTCTGCCTGCAAGTCAACGTGAGCGGCGAAGCATCGAAAAGCGGCGTATCGGCCGCCGACGCACCGGCACTCGCGCATGAGATCGCCGCGTTACCGCGGCTGACGCTACGCGGCCTGATGTCGATTCCCGAACCGGCGGCCGATCCCGATGCGCAACGCGTGCCGCACCGCGTCCTGCGCGCGCTGTTCGACGATCTACGCGCGGAAGGTCTCGCACTCGATACGCTCTCGATGGGTATGTCGGCCGATCTCGAAGCGGCCGTGCTCGAAGGCGCGACGCTCGTGCGGATCGGCACGGCCGTCTTCGGTGCCCGCGACTACGCTCACTGACTTCTCCTTCAGCACGAACCATCCACCATGAAAATCGCATTCATCGGCGGCGGCAACATGGCCGCGGCATTGATCGGCGGCCTCGTCAAACGGGGCACCGCAGCCTCGGACCTCTATGCCATCGACCCCAACGAAGACGCGCGCGCGCGCATTCACGCGCAGTTCGGCGTCAAGACCGGCGCGACAGCCGACACCGCATTGCGCGACTATGACGCCATCGTGCTCGCCGTCAAACCGCAAGTGATGAAAAGCGTCGCGGCCGCCTTGGCGCCCCAGTTGGCGACGCAGCTCGTCGTCAGCATCGCAGCCGGGATTCGCGGGTCCGACATCGCGCGTTGGCTCGACGGCTACACGCGCATCGTACGTGCGATGCCCAATACGCCGGCATTGATCGGCATGGGCGTCACCGGCCTCGTCGCGCTGCCGGGCGTCGATGCCGCGGGGCGCTCGCTCGCGTCCGATGTGCTGGGTGCGGTCGGCAACACGGTCTGGTTTGACGACGAAGCGAAAATCGATGCGGTCACGGCCATCTCGGGCAGCGGTCCCGCCTACGTCTTCTATTTCATCGAGGCTTTGCAAGAGGCCGCGCGCCAATTGGGGCTCGGCGACGAAGAAGGCCGCGCGCTCGCGCTCGCGACGTTCGCGGGCGCGGCACAGCTCGCGGTGCAATCGGACGAGCCCGCCGGCGTGCTGCGCGAGCGCGTTACGTCGAAAGGCGGCACGACGGCTGCGGCCCTCGCCTCGTTCGAGGCGCAAGGCGTCAAGGCTGCGATCGTCAAGGGCGTACTCGCCGCAGACGCGCGCGCCAAGGAAATGGGCGACGAACTCGGCAAGCAGTGAGAAGCAGTGAGCTGCGGCCGAATCGATGCGATCCGCAAGAAAGTGGTGGTTCGCGAGTCCCGCCTCAACGGCGGGACGATCGCCGCGCTATAGGCCGGCGATGACGTAATGCGCGGCGACGCCCGCGAAAAGTGCGCCGCCAAGCCAGTTATTGTGGAGAAACGCCGCGAAACAGGCCATGCGCTCGCGCTCGCGGATGAGCGTGTAGTGATAGGCGGCGCAGCCGAGCGCGACCGCCCAGCCTAACCAAAACGGCCAGCCGAAACCGAGCGCCGCGCCGATCGCCGCATAGATGCCGAACACGGCGGCATAACACAGCATGACGGCGGCGACATCGAAGCGGCCGAACGTGATCGCTGAAGTGCGAATGCCGATCTTCAGATCGTCATCGCGATCGACCATGGCGTACTCGGTGTCGTAAGCCACGGCCCAGAACACGTTGGCCAGCAGCATGATCCAGGCGAGCATCGGGACACGGTCCTGAATGGCGGCGAACGCCATCGGAATGCCGAAACCGAACGCGATGCCCAGATAGGCCTGCGGGATCGCGAAAAAGCGCTTCATGAATGGATACGAGCCCGCCACGAACAGCGCGACGACCGACAACGCTTTCGTCAGTCCATTGAGCGGCAGGATCAGCAAGAAAGAAACGACCGACAGCACGGCCGCAATCGCCAGTGCTTCCCACGCCTGGATCTTGCCCGAAGTCAGCGGCCGGTTCTCGGTGCGCTTCACGTAGCGATCGAAATCGCGGTCGGCGTAGTCGTTGATCGCGCACCCGGCCGAGCGCATGAGCACGGTGCCCAATGCGAAGATGACGATCAGCGACGGCGCGGGATGTCCGCCCGAGGCGATCCAGAGCGCGTTCAATGTCGGCCAGAGCAGCAGCAGACTGCCGATCGGCTTGTCCATGCGGATCAAGCGCAGATAAAGCGGAAAGCGGGCAAACATCGGTGCGGACATCGCGTGGGCGGAACTGACTGAAACCGGGATGCCGCTATTTTAAGACTGAAAACCGGCAGCCGAATGCAAAAGGGACGCCCAAACAGCGGCGTCCCCTTTTTATGTGCGGTGAGGTGCGGTGGCCGGCGGGTGCCACCGACGTGGCCTCAGGCGAGCATGGCGCGCAACATCCAGGCGGTTTTCTCGTGCGTCTGCATACGCTGGGTCAGCAAATCGGCCGTGGGTTCGTCGTGCGCCGCATCCGTCGTCGGAAAAATCGCGCGTGCGGTACGCACCACCGCTTCCTGCCCTTCGACCAGTTGGCGAATCATCTCTTCCGCGCTCGGCACGCCATCGGCCTCGGGAATCGACGACAGCTTCGCGAATTCCTTGTAGCTCCCCGGTGCGGGCACGCCCAGCGCACGAATCCGCTCGGCGATCGCATCGACTGCCAGCGCGAGTTCGGTGTACTGCGTCTCGAACATGAGGTGCAGCGTATTGAACATCGGCCCCGTCACGTTCCAATGGAAGTTGTGCGTCTTCAGATAGAGCGTGTAGGTATCGGCGAGCAGGCGCGAAAGCCCCTCGGCGATTTTCTTGCGGTCTTTGTCGGTGATGCCGATGTCGATTTGCGATGCGGTGTTTTTCTTTGCCATGGCGGTTCCTTGCAAAAGAGATGCGAACGGTGCGAGACGGCAGATGTCCTGCGCCAACCGAAGGCGCTCATGCTTCCCGCATCGGGCGAGCGCCAGTGTAGCCCACTCGAACGTTGCGGCGCCACCTTGGGGGCGCCGCATTCGTCATCGCTCGCTGTCCTTACTTCGCCCGGGCCGCGCGCCGGCGCTCGATCGCATCGGCCACGCCCGCGCCGTAGGCCGGGTCGGCACGCGAGAAATGCTCGAGCTGGCGTGCGACGATGTCCTCGGGCACGCCGTCGATGTGCCCCGCGATCGTATCGAACAGTCGCGCGCGCTGGCCCTCGTCGAACAGACGAAAGAGCGCGCCCGGCTGGCTGTAGTAGTCGTCGTCCTCGCGGTGATCGTAACGATCGATCGCGCCGGCCGCGAGCGGCGGCTCGAGGGCGCTGCGATCCTGCGCGAACTCGCCGAAGCGGCTCGGTTCGTAGTTCGGCGTGCCGCCGAGATTGCCGTCGGTGCGCATTGCGCCGTCACGATGAAACGCGTGTACCGGGCACTTCGGCGCATTGACGGGAATCTGATGATGATTGACCCCGAGCCGGTAGCGCTGCGCATCGCCGTACGAGAAAAGACGCCCCTGCAGCAGGCGGTCCGGAGAAAACCCGATGCCGGGCACCACGTTGGCCGGTGTGAATGCCGCCTGCTCGACGTCGGAAAAGTAGTTCGCGGCATTGCGGTTGAGCTCGATCGTCCCGACATCGATGAGCGGATAGTCCTTGTGCGGCCACACTTTGGTGATGTCGAAAGGATTGATGCCGTATCGCGCGGCATCGGCCTCGGGCATGACCTGCACGCGGAAGTGCCACTTCGGAAACTCGCCGCGATCGATGCTCGAGACGAGATCGCGCTGCGCGCTCTCGCGATCGCCCGCGATGACGGCGGCGGCTTGCTCGTTCGTCAGGTTTTCGACGCCCTGCGCGGACTTGAAATGGAACTTGACCCAGAACCGCTCGCCCGCGGCGTTGATGAACGAAAACGTATGCGAGCCGAATCCGTGCTGCTGCCGGTAGTTCTTCGGAATCCCGCGGTCGCTCATCAAAATCGTGACCTGGTGCAGCGATTCGGGATGGCGCGACCAGAAATCCCACGCCGCGATGTTGCTGCGCAGGTTCGTGTACGGGTCGCGTTTTTGCGAGTGGATGAAATCGGGAAACTTGAGCGGATCGCGGATGAAAAAGACCGGCGTGTTATTGCCGACGACGTCCCAATTGCCCTCGTCGGTGTAGAACTTGATCGAAAAGCCCCGCACGTCGCGCTCGGCATCGGCGGCACCGCGCTCGCCCGCCACGGTCGAGAACCGGATGAACAACGGCGTTTGCTTGCCAAGTTCCGAAAACACGGCCGCCTTCGTATAGCGCGTGATGTCATGCGTCACCGTGAACGTGCCGAATGCGCCGGAGCCTTTTGCGTGAACACGCCGCTCGGGAATCACCTCGCGGTCGAAATGCGCAAGCTTTTCGAGCAGCCAGACGTCCTGCAATGCGATGGGGCCGCGTGGCCCCGCTGTCATCGAGTTCTGGTTGTCGGCGACGGGGGCGCCTGCGGCTGTGGTGAGCTTGCTGTCGGACATAGCGGTTCCTTGGGTCGAGAGGGAGTCAGCGGCAAATCGCTGCGATCCATGGAGCCGAGCATATAGATAGCTATCGACAACAGCAAATTAATCGATTCAATCTATTCGATAGGGGCTAAAAAAACGAGGCGGCAGCGGCCGCCCCGTCATGTCCAAGCGGACATCTTCGGCACTCAGTTCACCACGGCCGGCAGATCGAGCTTGTCGACGCCGGGCAAGTCGCAGGCGGCAATCGCTTCGCTGATCGCATCGATGGCCGGCATGCGCGTGAAGCTCTTGCGCCACGCCAGCACGACGCGGCGATCGGGCACGGGTTCGTCAAAGGGAACATAGCTGAGTAGACCGGCATCGGGCCCGCCTGCGTGCACCTTCACCTCGGGCACCGACATACGCGGCAATACGGTAATGCCGACTCCGCTGGCCACCATATGGCGGATCGTCTCGAGCGAGGAGCCTTCGAACGTCTTCTGGATGCCGTCGGCCGTCTGCGAGAATCGCATCAGCTCGGGACAAACGCCCAGGACATGGTCGCGAAAACAGTGTCCGTTGCCGAGCAACAGCATCGTTTCCTGCTTGAGGTCGTCGGCGTCGATCTTCTTGCGCGACTCCCATGCGTGGCCGGACGGGAGCGCGACGACGAACGGCTCGTCGTAAAGCGGCCGTACCATGAGGCCCGTTTCGGGAAACGGCAGCGCCATGATCGCCACGTCGATCTCGCCTTGCTTGAGCAGTTCGATGAGCTTGAGCGTGTAGTTCTCCTGCAGCATCAGCGGCATCTGCGGCACACGCTTGATCATCTGCTTGACGAGCGTCGGCAGCAGATACGGCCCGATCGTATAGATGACACCGAGCCGCAGCGGCCCCACGAGCGGGTCCTTCCCCTGTTTGGCGATTTCCTTGATCGCGAGCGTCTGCTCGAGCACCCGTTGCGCCTGGGTCACGATCTGCTCGCCGATCGGCGTTACGCTGACTTCGCTCGTTCCGCGCTCGAAAATCTGCACGTTGAGCTCGTCCTCGAGCTTTTTGATCGCGACGGACAGCGTCGGCTGACTGACGAAGCACGCCTCGGCAGCGCGCCCGAAGTGTCGCTCGCGGGCTACCGCCACGATGTATTTCAGTTCAGTGAGCGTCATTGGGGGACAATCAAAACTTGGGAGTTGATAGGTTTAAGTTATACACCCGTCGCGCGAATTCGCCAACCGTATAAGCCCCAGTTTCGAGCCGAGCTCCATTCGCCCTGCCTTCGTTCAGGCCTTCAGGTACTGCTCGCGCCCGCCGAGCCAGCGCGCCAGATGCGCCGCCACGACATCGGGGTACTCGGCGACGAGCCGCGCCGCGGCTTCACGGGCAGGCTCGATCAGCCACGCGTCGTTTTGCAGATCGGCAAAGCGCAGCATCGCGGCGCCGGACTGCCGCGCGCCGAGAAATTCCCCCGGCCCCCGGATTTCGAGGTCCCGGCGCGCGATCTCGAAACCATCCGTCGTCTCGCGCATCGTCTTCAGACGCGCGCGCGCCGTCAGCGAAAGCGGCCCGCCATAGAGCAGCACGCAGACCGAGGCGGTGCTGCCGCGCCCCACCCGCCCGCGCAATTGGTGCAGTTGAGCGAGGCCGAACCGCTCGGCGTGCTCGATCACCATCAACGACGCGTTGGGCACATCGACACCCACTTCGATCACGGTGGTCGCCACGAGCAATTGGACCTCGTTGCCGGCGAATGCCTCCATCACGGCCGCCTTTTCCATGGGCGGCAGCCTGCCGTGCACGAGGCCGACGCGCAACTCCGGCAGCGCCGCCGCCAGTTTCTCGAACGTTTCGACCGCCGTTTGCAGCTGCAGCGTCTCGCTTTCCTCGATGAGCGGACACACCCAATAGACCTGCCGCCCGGTCAGCGCCGCTTCGCGCACCCGGGCGACCACCTCGTCGCGGCGCGTGTCGGAAACGAGCTTGGTGACGATCGGCGTGCGCCCTGGCGGCAGCTCGTCGATCGTCGACACGTCGAGATCGGCGTAGTAGGTCATCGCCAGCGTGCGCGGGATCGGCGTCGCCGACATCATGAGCTGATGCGGCTGGAAATCGCTGGCCCCGTCCGCGGCCCGATGCGCCTTCGCCCGAAGCGCAAGCCGTTGGGCGACGCCGAAGCGGTGCTGCTCGTCGACGATCACGAGCCCGAGCCGCGCGAATTCCACGGTCTCCTGGATCATCGCGTGCGTGCCGATGACGAGTTGCGCCGTACCGCTGGCCGCGGCCTCGAGCGCCGCCCGTTTCTCCTTCGTCTTCAGGCTGCCCGCGAGCCACGCCACTGCCACGCCGAGCGGCTCGAGCCAGCCGCGCAGCTTGCGGGCGTGCTGCTCGGCGAGGATTTCGGTGGGCGCCATCATCGCCGCCTGATAGCCGGCGTCGATCGCCTGCGCGGCCGCCAGCGCCGCGACGACGGTCTTCCCGCTGCCGACATCGCCCTGCAAGAGCCGCTGCATCGGGTGCGGGGCACTCAGATCGGCCGAAATCTCGGCGACGACGCGCTCTTGCGCACCGGTCAGCGCGAACGGCAGCGCTGCCCGCAGGCGGGCACTGAGTGTCTGCGCGGCGGCTTGCGCGCCGTTCGAGGCAGCAGGCATCGGCGGGGCCGTGCGGCGACGCCGCTCTTCGTGAGCCCGTTTGAGCGAGAGCTGCTGAGCGAGGAGTTCGTCGAACTTGATCCGCGTCCACGCAGGGTGCGTACCGTCGATCAATGCCGCTTCGTCGGCGTCCGCGCTCGGATGATGAAGCGTGCGCACGGCCTGAGCGAGGGGCGGCAAGCTGAGGCGGCGCACGTAGGCTTGCGCGAGCGGCTCGGGCAGCAATTCCGGCAAGGGCGTGCGTGCCACCGCGTTGTCGATGGCCTTGCGCAGGTAGGCCTGCGACACACCGGCCGTGCTCGGATAAACGGGTGTCAGCCCCTGCCGCAGCGGCGTATCGGTGGTGACCGGACGCACGCTCGGGGGCGCCATCTCGAGCCCGAGCAA